>NZ_BAAABH010000016.1:0-164250 GCF_054767855.1 Clostridium sp. CTA-19
AAGAATTAGAGAACCCTTTTAAGGGTATAGTTAAGTAATCAGTCCACAATGGCTTGAATGAAATGAAAGCTAACACCATTTAGGTGTTGGAAGTAATACGCCCTTATAGGGCTTGAGCAAGCCACCCGTTTTACGGGTGGTTATGACTAAATCATAGCTTGCAACTTTTTCTAAAGTTGTTTGTAAATATGATAATATTATGCTAATATATATAAACATATGATAAAATGATATATGTTTTTTCTAAATTTCAAATTAACACAAATTTATAGGGAAACAAGCTATAATTTGAATTTAATTAATTAGGAGCTTGCATGACTTTTAGATTATTCAAGTTTTAAAATGAATAGTCAAAAAAGGTAACTTGGAACACTATAATAAATTAAATTTTTGAAAAAACTAAGGGGAATTTTATATATTAAGATTTGAAATAACGAACGGAGGAACTAAATTATGTCTAATTTACCAAATTGTCCAAAATGTAATTCAGAATACACTTATGAGGATGGAAGTCTTTTTGTTTGTCCAGAATGTGCTCATGAGTGGAATTTAGAATCAGAAAAAGAAAATAGTGAAGATATAAAAGTTGTAAAAGATGCAAATGGAAATATCTTAAATGATGGTGATACTGTAACTGTAATTAAAGACCTTAAAGTAAAAGGAGCATCATCATCTATAAAAATAGGTACAAAAGTAAAAAACATACGTTTAGTCGATGGGGATCATAACATTGATTGTAAAATAGATGGTTTTGGAGCTATGGAACTAAAATCTGAGTTTGTTAAAAAAGCATAATAAAATAAATAACTAAAAAACTATCTTAATATTAAGTATTAAAGCTTTATATTAAGGTAGTTTTTGTTTTGTAAAATTTTATAAATTCATATATTTAATGTATAATTATTATTAATATTTTAATTAAGGTGTAAGGGTATAGAATATGTTTAATATAATGATAGTTGAAGATAATGAACAAATACAAAATGAAATAGCAAATATTTTAAATATTAATGGGTATAAAGCAATTAAAGAAAGAGATTTTGATGAAATTCCTAAAGCAGTTAAAGAGAAAGATCCACATTTAATTTTATTGGATATCGGTTTACCTTATAATGATGGTTTTAAAATATGCACTGAAATACGTAATTTTTCAAAAGTACCAATTATATTTGTAACAAGTAGAAACACTGATGTTGATGAACTTATGAGTATTACTTTAGGCGGGGATGATTTTATAACAAAACCATATAATACTCAAATTTTATTAGCAAGAATAAATTCAATTTTAAAAAGAGCATATCCTAATGAAAGAAATATAGAAGTTATAGAGTACAAAGGTTTAAAGCTTAATATATTAACTAGTACTATAGAAAATGAAGAGAATAGCATTGAACTTACTAAAAATGAGTTTAAAATAATACATTGTTTATTAAACAGTAAAGGAAAGATAGTATCTAGGGTAGAAATTATGGAATATTTGTGGGAGAGTGCTTTATTTATAAGTGACAACACATTAACTGTTAATATGACAAGAATAAGAAACAAGCTTCAAGATATAGGGGTGAAAGATTTTATAAAAACTAAGAGGGGACAAGGATATATGGTATGAACTTAAATGATTATTTAAAAGAACGAATAGGTATACTGTTTTTAAATATTGTATTGCTTATGGTTTTAATAATATTTTTATTTAGCGTAGGAAATACTTTTGAAGTTATAAAAGTAATAATTACTATGTGGGTACTTATATGTATTTTTTTATTTTTATATGATTATAAAAGAAAAAAGTTATATTTTAATACTATATTAAAAGTAATTAATAGTTTAGATAAAAAATATTTAATTGGTGAGATTATAGAGGAACCTTGTGATATAGTAGGAAAATTTTATTATAATTTAATGAGAGAATCTAGTAAATCTATGCTAGAAGAAATAAATTTGAGCAAGTGTGTTCAAAAGGAGTATAAAGAATATATTGAAAAATGGATTCATGAAGTTAAAACACATATTTCTGCAATAAAGCTTATTGAAGAAAATAATAGAACTAAAAATTCTTCACTAGTATTGCATGAATTAGACAATATAGATAGATTTGTAGAACAAACTTTATTTTATGCAAGAAGTGAAGAGGTAGATAAAGATTATCTAATAAGGGAAATATCATTACAAAAATGCATAAATCAAGTTATTATAAGAAATAAGCAAATGTTTATATTAAATAACATAGAAGTTGAACTAAGTGGTGTGAATAAGAATGTTTATTGTGATAGTAAATGGTTGGAATTTATAATAAATCAAGTAATAGTAAACGCCATTAAATATAGAAATAAAAATTTACCAATAATAAAAGTATATACAAAAGATATAAGGCATGGACTTAAATTAATTATAGAGGATAATGGTATAGGCATTCCTCAAAATGAGATAAATCGTGTTTTTGAAAAAGGGTTCACAGGAGAAAAAGGAAGAAAAGGTAATAACTCTACAGGCATTGGATTATACTTGTGTAAAAAGCTAGCCTATAAATTAGGTTTAGATATATCAATAGAATCAAAAGTAAGTGAATATACAAGAGTAATTATAGTATTTCCACGAGGAAATTTTAGCTGTAATGAATTACTCCTATACTAATAGTATAGGAGTTTTTATGTTACAAAATTGTCATATATAAGTAATGTTAAATTTATTTATGATAGTAGAATTTTAGTTAAAATAATATAGAGGTGAAAATAATGGAAAAAATACTAGAAGTGAAACATATAGAAAAATATTATGGGAAAAGTGGTAATGTTGTTAAAGCTATTGATGATATAAGTTTTGATATTTCAAAGGGAGAATTTATTGGAGTTATGGGGCCTTCAGGATCAGGAAAAACTACATTGTTAAATACTATATCAACAATTGACGAGGTTAGTTCAGGCCATATTTATATAAATGGTGATGACATTACTAAAATAAATCAAAAAAATATAGCTAAATTTAGAAGAGAAAATTTAGGATTTATATTTCAAGAGTTTAATTTATTAGATACATTGAATATTCATGAAAATATAGCATTAGCTTTAACGATTAATAAATGTAAAAAAGATAACATAGATGAAAAAGTGAGAGATATTGCTACAAAATTAGGAATAGAAGATATACTTTTAAAATATCCTTATGAAGCATCCGGTGGACAAAAACAACGCTGTGCATGTGCTAGGGCATTAATAACTGATCCTAAATTAATTTTGGCTGATGAACCTACTGGAGCATTAGATTCAAGATCAGCACAACTGTTAATAGAAATGATTTCAAGTTTAAATAAAAATTTAGGGTCAACGATTTTGATGGTAACTCATGATTCTTTTACTGCAAGTTATTGTGATAGAATTTTATTTATTAAAGATGGAAAAATTTTTACTGAATTAATAAAAGGGGAAAGTAATAGAAAACAATTTTTCAATCAAATACTTGATGTTGTGGCATTACTTGGAGGAGATATAAGAGATGTACGCTAAGCTTGCAATAAATAATGGGAAACGCTCAATAAAAGATTACTTAATATATTTTATAACAATAACATTATGCGTAAGTTTATTCTATGCGTTTATGTCATTATCCAGTAGTGACTATGAATTTATAACTGAGGATTCTTATAATTTTGAAATGCTGACAGTAATATTAAAATATGTTACATATATAATTACAGCACTACTTATATTGCTTATAGGATATGTAAATAAATATATGATAAAAAGAAGGCAAAAAGAGTTTGCAACATATATATTATTAGGAGCAGAACAGAGAAATGTTGCAGTAATGTTTTTTATAGAAACATTATTTATAGGACTTATATCAGTTGGCATAGGAATTTTTATTGGTATGTTATTTTCTCAGGTAGTTACTGCATTAATATTAATAACAGCTAAACAACAACTTACATTTTCTCTTAGATTATATACAGACACTGTATTAATTACAGTTATATTCTTTTTAGCGATGTTTTGTATAATTGGTATTTTTAATATACGAAGTTTAAGTAAAGTTAAACTTATTGATATGATAAATGCTGAAAAAAGAATTGAATTTCAATTTAAAAGAGGAAAAACAGTTTATATATTGTTATTTATACTAGCTTGTGTATTTTATGTTATTTGTGGTTATTCAGTATATAAAATTTTAAAAGTTATACAGAATCCCAATAATATAAATGGATATGAAAAAATATATATGTTGGTAGGATTAATTACATTTATATTAGCGACATATGCTTTGTTTTATTCAATAGCATATATTATTATAATAGTTAAAAATCGATGGATAAATTTTAGATATGAAGGAACAAATTTATTTTTAATAGGATCTTTAGTATCAAAAATTAAAACAGCACCTATGTTAATGGCAACAACATCTATAACATTTTTAGGTGCAGCACTAAGTTTTACATTAACGTTATTATTATCTCAATGGAGTTTAGGGTATTTAGAATATAGAATTCCCTTTGATATAATTATAAACAGTAATTATGTTAAATTAAGAGATATTAATGATATTAAGATTCCCAATTATAAATCTTTAGAGTTATATTTAGAAAAACAGAACTATGGTGTTAAAGAGTGTTGTGAAGTTGAAAAATATTTTTTGAAAGAAGAAGATTTTTATATAAAAGATAAAACAAAAATGCCTATATTAGCTATTAAATTAAGTGATTTTAATAAGTTAAGAACTATGTTGGGATATGAAAAAATTACGCTTAAAGACAATGAATTTACTATACAATGTGCTAAAATGATTAATGATTTAGATATAGAAAAATATATACAAGAGAACAATGTAATTAATGCACATGGAAATAATTTAAAAATAAGTAGTCATGGTTATTATAAGGATTCAATAGGAGAAGGGATATATAGCTATTATAATGATATGCTGTTTATATTACCAGATAGTTATTGTGAAAAATTAACTTTAGCTAGTGTAGATTTCTTTGTAAACACCAATAAAAAGATTAGTTATGAAGAGGCATTGAATTTAGAAAATAAATATATTCCAAATTGGAGTAAAAATGAATATAAAGATATATTACAGGAGTATAATAATGGAGAGGTGTCACCTAATGTATCGATGACAAGAATAAAGGTTGCAGAGGTAAGTGAAATATTAAATGTAACATTGGCCATGAAAATTTTAGGAGTATATCTTGGAACAGTATTACTTATGATAAGCTTTACAGTACTTGCATTGCAGCAATTGATAGACTCAATAGAGCATAAAAGTAGATTTAATATTTTAAAGAAGCTTGGAATAGAAGAAAAAGAAGTAAATAAAATAATATTTAAACAAATATTATTTTACTTTTTACTTCCTATAATAGTATCTACTGTAGAATTTATAATATTTATATATTATTATATAAATATATTTTTAAATCAAATGAATGTATATATAGGGGATGAAGCTTTTGTTTTTAATATAGGAGTAGCATTTTTTATAATAATTATAATATATGCAAGTTATTTTTTATCAACTTATTATACGTTTAAAAGAAATATAAATGATATGAACAAAATAAAATAAATAACTAAAAAACTATCTTAATATTAAGTATTAAAGCTTTATATTAAGGTAGTTTTTGTTTTGTAAAATATTAATCTTAGATTTTTTTATTTGGAAAACAAATAAGTTTTAAAGTAAATGTAAGTATACTCTAGAATACAAAATATAACTTATATAAGCTCATCTTTATATTTTAGGGTTATAAAAATTCTTACATAAATTTATTTAAGTAGATTAGTGAGTGTAAAAATTTAAAAGTTTATAGAATATTAGAAAATTAACAATATTAATATTGAAAAATAACTTAATGGTATAATGTAGTAAAACAAATTGAAATTTTAGTGTGTTTATGGATTTTAAATTTTTAAATAGACAATATTAACTTTCGAGAGAAAAATAAATATTAGTTATATTAAATGTAGAGAATATATTAAAAGAGAAAAGTATGGTTAATGCTAAAAATTATTTTTCTATTAAAAAGAAAGGTAGGTGAATTTTTATATATGAGGTTAAGAAAAAGTTTGAATGGAGAAGTAATAAAGGCCATCAAAATTTGTATTGCAGGATTAATAGCTATATATCTTAGTAACATAGTGTGGTATGCAGAGGCATCTACTATGGCACTTACAATTTTTCTGCTTTTGGCATCTTATCCATCAGCCTCTAGTTCAAGAGGATACTTTAAAAAGAGGTTTTTAGCAAATGTATATGCATTTTTATTAACTGCTATAATGCATCCAATATTTAAAGGAAGTTTATATGGATTGCCTATTGTATTTTTTGTAATAATTGTTACATATGATAAGTTTAATTTGAATGGGAAAATTAGTGTAGTAAGTTGTGCAGCTGGTGCATTAATACTTTATATTAGTAGTGATATAGTTGGAATAGTTGGTAGATTTGTTTCTATATTGATAGGGGGTATCATTGCAATAATTGTAAATGAACTGATTTTACCAATAAATTTAGGCGATATAGTAGAAAGTTCTTTGATGAATATATCCAAAGATTTGTTGTTAAATATAGAGTCTTTAATAAATTCTAAAGGAGTATTTGAACAAAAATATGATAACTTTAAAACAAATTTACAAGAATTAAGTGTGAATTTAAAAACCTTAGAAAAAGACATTGATGTAATATCAGGTGGATTTCACTTAAAAAAATATAGTACTAAATTGAAAAAATATAATTATTTATATCAGGTAGATATGGCTGCAGATAATTATTTAAACACTCTTTTTAAATTTAATAAAGAAAATTTACACAGTAAAAAAAATGAACGAGAATACATAATTGAATTAACTGAAATAATATATAAAAAACATAAAAACATACTAGAAGATAAAGGTATAGGTGAGGTTATAAACATAAAAATAGATCCAAATAGACTAGATATGAGTAATAATACAAATATACTAATAATAAGCAGATTGATAGAATATTTAAATAAAATAAATACATATTATTAAAAGTGTATATTAATAAATAAAAAATAAATAGCTACCTCAATATATAATTTATTTATATGTTGAAGTAGCTATTTAAAATTTAAAAATATTATTTATAAAAAGCAAAAGCATTGCTAGCTAACATAGGATTATAATCATATGAACCTGCAACAATACCAAGATAAGCAGTTATTTCATGCTTACCATAAGTTTCTGATGGTAAAGAAAAAGAAACATTATCAGTTGGTCTATTAAGTTTAGTTTTATATGACAAAACTCCATTGTCATATACATATAATTGACAATTATATTCAGAAGTAGGTAGCTTTGCTGTAAATTGATTATTTGAGTAATTATATTGTAAATTTATTGATTTTTCTATTTTAGGATTAAAAAAACCTAAATCTATTTCATTACTCATAGAATATGCATCGAAATTTGGTGCACATATTCCAATAAAAGCTTTTATATTGTGATTGCCATAAGAATTAAGTTTAATAGGTAAATTTAATTCAGAGGTATTAGGGAGTATTTTACTCCTAAATATTTCACGGTTATTATCTAATATAATTAATGTAGAATTAAATTCTTCTTTACTAAATTTTATATTTAAATTAGCTTCTCCAGTTAATGCATCAACTGAATTGGAAAAAATTTTAAAATCTTCCTTTGCATTTATAAATGTATCTTTAGTAGGTAAAGATACGTTATAAGAAGTGTTAGTTTTTGCAACTGCTTTAGTTGGAATGATTACAATTGAAGAACCTATTAAAGAAATACATAATAATGCAACGATTGTTCTTTTTTTCATATTTAAACCCCTAATTAATATATAAATAAAATTACTTTTCGAGAAAATAATACAATTAATTCAATAAAATGTAAAATAATATTTGTATTTTAAATAGATGAAAGTATTGTATTATAATTTAAAATACAATATATGGTTACAAGTTAGCATTGAATATCATTGAATTTTTAGAAGATAATCAAACAATACAGGGAAAAGTCTATTAGTATATAAAGGGGTTTATGAATAAATAGCTTATATTTAAAAAGAAAAAAATACTCTGTAAGATATAGGGAAACAAGCTCGCATTTAAATTTATTCAATAGCTTTAAAATATTTTCATACAAAATATAGTGTTGAATTTGAAGTGTTTCCGAGCATATCTCACTATTTAATGTGTCCAAGTTTTGGAGCAAATAATTTTAAAAGTCAACTTGGAACCCTATAGATGATTAAAAAATCTATATTATGGAGTATTTTTATTTTGAATATGACATAATGGTGTCATATTTCATAGATTATACTTTAATAAAAAGTAGTTAAGGAGAAGAGTTTTTTATGAAGTATGAAATTGTTAACTTAGTTGAAAAACAGGTAGTAGGTTTAATAAAGGAAACCACTAATGAAAATGGTAGAGCTATTAAAGATATAGGGGAAATGTGGGGAAAATTTTTAGCAAAAGCATATTATGAAAAAATAAAAAATAGAAATAATAAAAAATTTATTGCAGTATATACAGATTACCAAGGGGATTTTACAAACCCTTATAATTTTTTAATTTGTTCTGAAGTTATTAAAAGTGATAATTTAGAATCCCCATTAGTAAGTAGAAAAATTCCAGGTGGGAAATATGCTAAATTTGTTATAAAAGGTGATGTTAAAAAATCAGTACAGGAATTTTGGAATGAACTGTGGCAAATGAATTTAGATAGAAAATATTCTTGTGATTTTGAGGAATATCAAAATAATAGCAATGATATGGAAAATCAAGAAATCCATATTTATATTTCTTTAAATTAAGGATGTATTATATAAAATTTTTTTCCTATAATATTTAATAAGAAATAAATTATTTATAGGATGGAGCATTATAAGTTATGAGTAAAAGTGTTAGAAGAGGATATGTACCAAAAGACGAAGAAGAGTTTAGTAAAAACAGTATTAATAAATTATATAAAGCAGGTGAGGACTTAAGATATCTTCTTAATAGAAGTTACAATATAAAAGGAAGTTCTACCTTTATAGGAAATCATTATTTGTTATCTGAAAGGCAAAGACTTTCAATAGTTAGGGGAATTTCTTCAGATAGGTCAGTAGAAAATAGAAAAGCAAAAGAAATAGCTATTAATAAATTAGAAGGTGAAATTGTAAATATTGATGGGTTTAATACAGTAATCACATTAGAAGTAGCATTATCTAATTCAGTAATATTAAATTGTATGGATGGCACAATAAGAGATTTAGCTGGGCTTCGTGGTACATATAAAATTATAGATAAAAGTGAATTAGCAATTAAACTTATTGGAAATATATTAGAGAAATATAAAATAAAAAAAGCTATTTTCTATTTAGACTCACCGGTTTCAAATTCAGGAAGATTAAAACTTAAAATATTAGAACTACTAAGGGATTATAATTTTCAGGTTGAAGCGAAAACAATCAATAATGTTGATACTGTATTAGAATCATTAGATTGCGTTATAACTAGTGATGCTATTATTTTAGATAAGTGTGATAGTTGGATTAATTTAAATAAGGAAATTATAAAAAATAATATGTTAAATACTATGTATGTTGATTTTGAAACTAATTTAAAAAATAATCATATATTATAATAGTAGTAGATGGATTTATATAAGGCATAATCAAATAAATAATAGACCAAATATGCTTCGAATCTTTGGTCTTTTATTTTTTTTCATATCCCTAAATCAAAATATTCTACTATAAAGGATGGGTATAATGAATTTAGCTAAGGATTTATGCTTTAATGGTGAAATAGTAACTCCAAACAATATTAATTATAATGAAGATAGACAAGTTTGGAATAGAGCAATACAAAGATATCCAATAGCTATATTATATTGTATAAATAGAAATGATGTTATATTTGCTTTGAAATTTTGTGTTAAAAATAACTTTAAATTTAGAATTAGATCTGGTGGACACAATTACGAAGGATTTTCAATTGGTGATTGTGCAATAGTAATTGATATTAGTAGAATGAAAAAAATAAGTATAGATGAATGCAGTAATACTGTGACAATAGAAGCAGGTGTACAAAATAGAGAGCTTTATGAATTCTTAGGATTAAGGGGTTACCCATTTCCAGGAGGAACATGTCCCACTGTTGGGGTAGCTGGTTATGCATTAGGCGGAGGCTGGGGATTATCCTGTAGATTATTTGGATTAGGTACTGATAGTTTAGTGGAAGTGGAACTTGTAGACTATAAAGGAAAAGTAATTATTGCTAACAAGAATTGCAATAGGGATTTATTTTGGGCATTAAGAGGTGCCGGTGATGGAAATTTTGGGGTAGTAACATCATTAACCTTTAAATTACCACCTAAGATAAATAAGGTTACGTTATTTACAATATATTATCCAAAAAATACGGCATTAGAACAGGCAAATATTATGGATGTGTTTCAAAAAGTATATCAAAATTTAGATAGGAGAGTAAACATGAGGGCTAGTTTTTATAATTCTTCTGAAGAAGGAATAGCATCATATTTCTTTGGATTGTTCTATGGAACAGAGGAAGAATTAAAAATAATATTAAAGCCATTTCTAGTTTTACCAAAAGCTATAGCTAATTTTGAGTATACAACATTTATAAATGCTATAAGGCAAGTAGGCACTAATTATCCTGACAGTGAGAAATTTAAATCTACAGGTAGATTTGTAAACAGGTTATATTCAAAAGAAGAATTATTAAAATTAGCATTATCTCTTCAAGAAAGAGCAAAAGGTTCAGTTTATGCTGCAATTACTTTTTATGGGTTAGGAGGAGCTGTTAAAGACAAAGGAAAGCATGAGACAGCTTTTTATTATAGAGATGCTAATTATATTATGGGAATACAGTCAGTCTGGGAGAATCCAATTTATGCAGAAGAAAATAAAATATGGGTTGCCTCTAGATTAAGTTATATAAAAACTATAACGGAAGGTTTTTTTGTTAATTTCCCATATAGTCCATTAAAAAATTATGAAAAAGAATATTATGGTGGAAATGCATGTGAATTAAGGGTTGTAAAAAGAAAATATGATCCTTGTAATATATTTAATTTTCCACAGTCAATAAGATAAGAATTCTTTAAAATGATTTAATAGGTTTTATAAAAGCAGTTTTAAATCAATAAAGATATTAAGCATTAATTTTTAAATTTAACAAAACTCTTACTTGTATTAAATATGCAGGTAAGGGTTTTTTATTTTTATAAACATTGCTTAAAAATATAAAAAATTATATTTACGTAATATTTATGTAACAAAACAATGATAAAAATATTTTGTTACATAAAATCAGGAGGTGAAACATGGTATTTTCAAATACATTATTCATTTATCTATTTTTACCACTAAATCTATTAATTTATTTTTTGGTAAAGGATATAAAAGCTAAAAATATAACACTATTAGTATTTTCTCTTATTTTTTATTCATGGGGTGAACCTAAATGGATAATATTACTTTTATTCACATCTATAATAAACTATTACGCAGGAATTTTTATTGAAAAAAATAAGGATACAAAGGAATCTAAAAAATGGTTAATATACTCTATAATAATAAACTTATGTTCATTATTAATTTTTAAATATACTGCATTTATTTTTGAAAATATAAATGAATTATTTAATCTTGCAATAAAGATACCTGACATACCCTTTCCTTTAGGAATATCTTTTTATACATTTCATGTTATTTCCTATACAGTAGATGTGTATAAAGGTCATGTAAAGGCTCAAAAAAGTTACTATAAGTTTTTACTATATATATCATTATATCCTCAATTAGTAGCAGGTCCAATAGTTAGATATTCTCAAGTAGAGGATGAAATAGACTATAGAGAAAGCTCTATAGCTAACATAAATGATGGTATAAATAGATTTATAGTAGGACTTGGAAAAAAAGTTTTGATTGCAAATGTAGCAGGTAAGTTAGTAGAGCAATATATGAATTCAAATTTATATGATTTAACAGTAGTAGGGGCTTGGCTTGGAATTGTAATGTTTACTATTCAAATGTACTTTGATTTTTCAGGATATTCAGATATGGCAATAGGTCTTGGAAAAATATTTGGATTTAAATATTTAGAAAATTTTAATTATCCATATATATCAAAGTCAGCAACAGAATTTTGGCGAAGGTGGCATATTTCTTTAGGTAGCTTCTTTAGGGATTATGTTTATATTCCCTTAGGTGGAAACAAGAAAAATATGGTTGCTAATTTATTTATTGTTTGGCTTTTAACAGGTATATGGCATGGCGCAAGTTGGAACTTTATCGTTTGGGGATTATATTTTGGAATAATAATATATTTTGAGAAAAAATTCATATTAAAAATACTAAATAGAATACCTAAAATAGTTAGTCACATATATCTTTTGATAGTTATTGTTATTGGTTGGACAATATTTTATTTTACAAACTTAACAGATAGCATTAAATATTTAAGAATAATGTTTGGATTAAGCAATAATTCAATTATTAATACTGAGACGAAACTAGAAATTGTTAATAATATATTTTGGATTATATTAGCGTTAATAGGAACAACTCCTATACTTCCCTATATAAAAAGAAAAATATTAGAAAAAGATAGAGAATATATCCTAACAATATTAGTTGTAATAATTAATGTAATGATACTAATTTTATCAACAGCTATGCTAATTGGAGATAGTTATAATCCTTTCTTATATTTTAGGTTTTAAGGAGGAAAAAATGAAATTTGATTGTGAAAAAGAAAATGAAAGAAAAAATAAAATAATAAAAAAGATGCAATTAATAAATATTTTTGTATTTGCATTAATAATATTAACATTATCCTTATGTTCAATAATAATGCCTAAAAAAACTATATCAGAAGATGAAAAAAGAGCTTTAACAAAATACCCAAAGTTTTCTTTAGAGGAAATTATGAAAGGAAAATATTTTTCACAGATAGAGAGTTTTTATAATGATACTTTTCCATTTAGGGATAAGTTATTATCAATTGATTCCTATGTTGATAGTTTAAAGGGACTTAGAGAAGGAGAAGAAGAAATAAAATTATATAAATAAAAATGAAAAAGATAGGAGAATAAATTATGAGTAAAAACATAAGAAAAATAATAGCTGTTACATTGGTAGCTATATCAGTTACTTCATTAGTAGCTTGTGGAAATAAAGAAAAGGTAGAAAAAACAGGACAAAGTAATAAAATAGCAGATTCAAAAAAGGAAGATACAAAAAATACTTCAAAGGATGATTCACAAAAAGGAGATGAAATTGCAGAAAAATCTGGTTCAATTGTGACTTTAGGTGATATGGCCTTAGAGATTTTTGGTGGTAGTAAGGAAGAAAGTGAAAAATACATAAATACAATTTCAAAACATGCTAAGAATTTAGGAAATGATGTACAAGTATATAATATGGTTGTTCCAACTCATGTTGAGTTTGCACTTCCAAGTAAATATAAGGATATGAGCAATTCTGAAAAAGAGTCCATAGATAATATTTATAAGGGCATGGACAAAAATGTAAAAACTATAGATGCTTATAGTGAATTAGAAAAACATAAAGATGAGTACATATATTTTAACACAGATCATCATTGGACATCTCTAGGAGCATATTATGCGTATACATCATTTGCTAAAGAAGCAGGATTTACTCCAATAAACCTGAAAGAATATGAAAAGTTCACAGTAGATGGATTTTTAGGAACATTGTATGCTCAAACTAAAGATAATAAACTAAAAAACAACCCAGATACGGTAGATTATTATAAAATACCTTATGATTATCAAGTTTATAGATATGAAGAAAATGATATGGACAACCCGTTAAAAAGTAGTCTATATGCAGATTATGCAGAAGGAGTAAATGCATATTCAGTATTTTTGCATGGTGATTTTCCAGAAATAAAAATTGAAAATAAGAATGCAAAAAGTGATAAAAAAATAGTAGTAGTAAAAGAGTCTTATGGTAATGCATTTGTACCATTTTTGGTTCCAGATTATAAAGAAGTAATAGTTATAGATTCTCGTTATTATGATGGAAGTTTAAATCAGTTAGTTAAGGATAATGGTATAAATCAAGTACTATTTATTAATAATGTTTTTGCAGCTAACACAGAAACTTTAATTAATACCATAGATGGATTAAACAAGTAGATTAATAATGTAGAAATTCAATTAAGACTATATTAAAAAATATTTTTTAATATAGTCTTTTTATTTTTAGTTTAAAACAGTGAAAGTATATATAATAAACCTATTGTATTGATTTAAATTATAAAGCAAGTCATAATTTAAGTATAAATATGGGGAGAATAGGTATAAAATATGAATAATATGGTAAATGTGGGAAATATAAAAAAGAGGTTAATATTAAATATAATACTTCTAATATTAGGAATAGCAATAGTGTCTTTTCTAATATTAAGTGATTTTGAAAGTTCATTGTTGCTTAGTTTAAGTTTTACATGGATTTTTATCAATCCATTTAGAATTAAAAATGATATATCAATTTTAAAGAAAAATAAAAAATAGAATACAGTGGTTTTAATAGTAGTTACAATTGGAGGGAAGTTTATGGATAAAAAATATAATTTATATCAAATTGATTCATTTACAAAAGAAAAGTTTGCAGGAAATCCAGCTGGAGTCATAACCAATGCTGATGGATTAACAGAAAATGATATGAAAAAAATAGCTAGGGAACTTAACAATTCTGAGACAGCATTTATATTTTCTTCAAATGATAATGATTTTGATGTTCACATAAGATTTTTTACGCCAACAAATGAAGTTCCAATATGCGGACATGCAACTATAGCAGCCCATTATGCACGTGCTATTGAAAATAAACTTGTTCCTTCAAGGGTTTATCAAAAAACTGGTGCTGGGATTTTACCAGTTGATATAGTAAGTGAAAATGATGATTATAAAGTTATTATGACACAAGGAAAGATTGAATTTGGGGATATTATTAATGGAGAAAATAAGAAAAAGCTTATAAAAGCACTTAATATTAATAATTATGATTTAATAGAATTTTATCCAATACAAATTGTTTCAACAGGACATTCAAAAGTTATGATTGGTATAAAAAGCATTTACACATTAAATAACATGAAACCTAATTATAATGAGTTAGTTAAATTAAGTAACATTATAAAATGTAATGGATATTATGTTTTTACAATTAATCCTGAAGAAAAAGATATTTTGATACATGGTAGGATGTTTGCACCAGCAATAGGAATTAACGAGGATCCAGTAACAGGAAATGCAAATGGTCCATTAGGAGCATATCTTGTTTATAATAATTTTGTTAAACATAATAATAAGGTATTTAAATTTAAAGCAAAGCAGGGTGAAGCAATAGGTCGACCTGGCGTTATAGAGGTTGAAGTAAAAATAGAATATAAAAATCCAGTAGAAGTTAAAATTTCAGGAAATGCTGTTATTACATTTAAGTCAGAATTAAGTTTATAGTTATTTTCATCAATATGCAGTATTGAATTTTAAGTGATTCGGAGCATGGCTCACTATTTTAGGTATCCAAGTTTTGAAATGAATAATTTTAAAGGGGAACTCGGAACAATAGTTTGATATACAAGCTTAAAAATTATAACATTCACTTTGTATATATTATTTTACAAATGGAACACTAAAAATGAGGTGATTCTATGAAATCGGTATGGAGTGAAAGTTGTAAATTTAAAAGAAGAGAAGTTCTAGAAAAAGATATAAAAACTGATATTTTAATTATTGGTGCTGGAATAGCAGGAATATTAACAGCATATATGTTAAAGCAAGAAGGTAGAGATGTGGTTTTAATTGATGCAGCTGAAGTAGTAAGTGGAAACACAAAAAATACTACTGCAAAAATAACATCCCAACATCGCTTAATTTATAATAAATTAATATCAGAATTTGGTGAAGAAAAGGCTAAGCAATATGCAAAGGCAAACGAACTTGCTATAAAAAGGTATAAAGAAATTATAGAAGAAAGGAAAATAGATTGTGACTTTGAAGAAAAGTCAGCATATGCGTATTCTCTAAATGAAATAGATGGTCTTAAAGAAGAGGTAGAAGCGGCTAATAAACTTGGTATTAATGCAGAGTTTGTAGAAGAAACTAAACTTCCTTTTAAAGTTGATGGAACTATTAAATTTAATAATCAAGCGCAGTTTAATCCACTTAAATTTTTAAAGGACATTTCAAAGGATTTAATTATCTATGAAAATACTAGGGCATTAGAAATTAAAGAAAATTTGGTAATTACAAATAGAGGGGATATAACTGCAAATAATATAGTGGTAGCAACACATTATCCAATAATGAATGTACCTGGATATTATTTTTTAAAAATGCATCAAGAAAGATCTTATGTTTTAGCTTTAGAAAACGCAAGTGATGTTGAGGGTATGTATATAGATATTAATAAAGATGGATATTCCTTTAGAAATTATAAGGATTTACTATTATTAGGAGGTATAGGGCAAAGGACAGGAGAAAATGAAATTGGTGGAAGTTATGATGAATTAAGAAGAATTGCAAAAGAATTATATCCAGAGTCAAAAGAAAAGTATCATTGGTCAGCCCAAGATTGTATAACTGTTGATGGAATACCTTATATAGGAAGATATTCTGATGAAACACCTAATATATATGTTGCTACAGGATTTAATAAATGGGGAATGACAAGCTCTATGGTGTCAGCTATGATAATTTCAGATATGATATTAGAAAAAGAAAACGATTTTTCAGAAATATTTTCTCCTAAAAGATTTGATTTGTTATCATCAATAAACAATATTACTAAAGATATAGGTGAAACAGCTAAAAATTTCATTGCACAAAAAATATATACTCCAAGCAGTAGGATAGAACATATTAAGAATGGTCATGCTGGAATTGTTGAATATAATGGAGAAAAGGTTGGGGTTTACAAAAACAATGATGGAAAAGAATTTGTAGTGTCAACAAAATGTGCTCACTTAGGATGTCAACTTCATTGGAATGCAGATGAATTAACATGGGATTGTCCATGTCATGGATCAAGATTTGATTATAAAGGAAGATTAATAGGAAGTCCTGCCACTAAAAATCTTGTAGATGATTAAGTAAAGTTAGATATAAATAAGCAAAACACAGAATACTTCTATTCTGTGTTTTTATTATAAATTAAAAGTATATAAAGCTTGTTTCGTTAATATGTATTTAATGGTACAATTTTTATACAGTAATGTTTATTTATTACTTAAATATAAAAAATAAGAAATAAAAATGGGATAAAATTGGGGGTAAAAAGAATTATGGATACTTATAAGATTATTGAAATTAAACAAAGTGTTTTTGAAGACAATGACAAACAGGCTGAGCTACTTAGAAAGGAATTAAAAAAAGATAAAACTTTCTTATTAAATTTAATGTCATCACCAGGTTCAGGAAAAACTACAACTGTTGTAAAGACTATTGATGTTTTAAAAGATGAGATGAAAATTGGTATTTTGGAAGCAGATATTGATTCAGATGTAGATGCTAACACAGTATCTAAGACCGGCGCAAAAGTGATTCAATTACACACCGGTGGAATGTGTCATTTAGATGCAGATATGACTAAACAAGGATTAGAAGGATTAGGAACTGAAGATATTGATTTTGCAATATTAGAGAATGTAGGAAATTTAGTATGTCCAGCAGAATTTGATACTGGTGCATCAAAAAACGCTATGATTTTAAGTATTCCTGAAGGTGATGATAAACCATTAAAATATCCACTTATGTTTTCAATTGTTGATGTTTTGTTAATCAATAAAATTGATGCTATGGATTATTTTGATTTTGATTTAGAAAAAGTTAAAAAATGTGCATTGAAATTAAATCCAAATATAAAAATTATTCCTATATCTGCTAAAACAGGAGAAGGAATTGATAAGTGGGTTGATTGGATACGTACTGAAGTGAAAAATTGGAAAGAAAAATAGGAATATATTGAGCTTTGAGATAGGGGGATATATATGGTAAAGGAAAAGGTATTGGATCTTGCAAATCACATAAACAGATCAAAACGTGGTTCAAAATCAGAAATTAAGCCTAAAGATCCTGAATATATTATTTTAGAACCTGTTGTTTCAGATGAAATGGCCGAGGTAGGAATTTATTTAGAATTACGAAAACCTAAAAGTGCAGAAGAAGTGGCTAAATTATGTGGAAAATCTGTAGAGGAAACATCAAAACTTTTATGGGACTTAGCAGTTGTTGGGGTATGCTTTGTTAATGAAATAGATGGTGTTGATAAATATTGGCTTGAAACTTGGATTCCTGGTGTTATGGAAATGATGGTCAATAATAAGGAAAATGTAAAAAAACATCCTCAAATTGCTGAAGCTTTTGAGGCATATGGAAGAGTAAGAGGACCAAAAACAGCAGGGAATTTTCCAGTAGGTAAAGGTCTTATGAGAGTTATTCCTATTGAACAATCTATTGAAGCAGAAACAAGAAGAGCATCATATGAGGAAGTATCTAAATATCTTAATGAAAATGAAATTTTTTCTGTTTCTGACTGTGCTTGTCGTACAGCAAGAGAAGTTATGGGGGAAGGCTGTGGACATTTAAAGGAAGACATGTGCATTCAAATGGGACATGCAGCAGAATATTACATTCGAACAGGTAGAGGAAGAAAAATTTCTCGTGAAGAAGCTTTTGAAATTATAAAAAAGGCAGAAGCTAATGGGTTAGTGCATCAAATACCAAATACAGAAGGACCAGGAAAAACTCATGCTATTTGTAATTGTTGTGGATGTTCCTGTTTGTCCTTAAGAACTGCAGAAATGTTTTTAAATACAGATATGATACGTTCAAATTACATTGCAAAAGTAGACAAAGATAAATGTGTAGCTTGTGGAGAATGTGTTGAAAATTGCCAAGTTAACGCATTAAAATTAGGACAAAAGCTGTGCATGAAAACTCCTATTTTAGAAAAAAAACGTGAATTACCTTATGATACAGAATGGGGACCAGATAAGTGGAATATAGACTATCGTATTAATAGAAAAGTAGTTGTAGATACTGGTACAAGCCCTTGTAAAGCAGAATGTCCTGCACATATTGGTATTCAAGGATATATAAAATTGGCTTCTCAAGGGAGATATACAGAGGCACTAGAACTTATAAAGCATGAAAATCCTTTCCCAGCAGTGTGTGGTCGTATATGTCCAAGAAAATGTGAATCTGCTTGCACAAGGGGAGATGTGGATGATCCTATAGCTATAGATGATATTAAAAAATTTATTGCACAACAAGATTTGAATAAAGAGTTTCGATATGTGCCAGAGGTTAAAAATCAATATGAAAATAAAATTGCTATAATAGGTGCTGGTCCTTCAGGGCTTTCATGTGCTTTTTATTTGGCTATTGATGGTTATAAAGTAACTGTATTTGAAAGACAAAAATCACTTGGTGGTATGTTGAAATTTGGAATTCCATCTTTTAGATTAGAAAAAGATGTAGTTAATGCAGAAATTGATATTTTAAAAGAATTAGGTGTTGAATTTAAGACTAATATTGAAGTGGGAAAGGATGTAACACTTAATGATTTAAGAAATGAAGGATTTGAAGCATTTTATTTTGCAATTGGTGCTCAAAAGGGAAGAAGTTTAGGTATTGAAGGAGAAGAGGCTGAAGGTGTAATAACCGGAGTAGAATTTTTACGAGAAATAAATCTAGGTGAAGATTTAAAAATGGAAGGAAAAGTTATTGTGATTGGTGGAGGTAATGTTGCTATTGATGTTGCAAGAACTGCCACAAGGATTGATACTTCCGATATAAATATGTATTGTTTAGAAAGTAGAGATGAAATGCCGGCACTTGAAGAAGAAATTGAAGAAGCATTATCAGAGGGAATTTCCATTAATAATTCATGGGGACCAAAACGAGTTCTTCAGGAAAATGGAAAAGTAGTTGGCGTAGAATTTAAAAAATGTATTTCAGTATTTGATGAGAACAGAAGATTTAGCCCAAAATTCGATGAAAATGAAACAAAAGTAGTTGAAGCAGAAAATGTAATAATTTCAGTAGGTCAAGGAATAGATTGGGGCGAATTATTAGAAGATACTAAAGTACAATTAAATCCTAATAATACAATAAAAGTAGATCAAGTTACTTTACAAACAGATGAAGCAGATATATTTGCTGGTGGAGATTCTGTCACAGGACCTAGATTTGCTATAGATGCAATTGCTTTAGGTAAAGAAGGTGCAATTTCAATTCATCGTTATGTTCATCCTGGACAAAGTCTAATTTTAGGACGTACAAAGAGAGATTATCGTCCTTTAGATAAAAATAATCTTGATCTTGGAGGATATGATAGGATGCCAAGACAAAGAGCAGAGCATATAGGTGAAAATAGATCAAAAGAAACATTTAAGGATTTACGTGGTACTTTTACAGAAGAGCAATTGAAAAAAGAAACTGAACGTTGTCTTGGTTGTGGTGCTACAGTTGTAGATGAATATCAATGTGTAGGTTGTGGTGTTTGTACTACAAAATGCAAATATGATGCAATTAAGTTGGAAAGAGTTTATGATAGTGCTAGTGTAGATCTTTCAGAGCTTAAGCCTATAATCATTAAACATGCACTTAAACGTAAGGTAAGAATTGCTGTGAAAAAACCAGTAAGAAAATTAAAATCTATTTTCCTTAGTGAAAATGCTCCCGATAAACGTTGACATAGGGGTGGTGGGGTAATTTGCATGAAGTTGGAGTTTTACTACAAGTAGTTAAGACTGTTGAAAATTTTGCACAAAAAAATGGATTAACCAAAATAGATAAATTAGTTATTCAAATTGGTGAACTTTCATCAATGATTCCAAGATATGTTAAAGCGTGTTACCCAGCAGCAGTAGATGGAACTTTATTACAAGATACAAAATTAGAAATTGAGATACTACCTGGTAATGGGATTTGTAAAAAATGTAATAAAGTTTTTAATATCCTTCAAAGCAAAGGGAAATGTTCATACTGTGGAGAAAATGATTGGGATTTGCTATGTGGAAGAGAATTTATGATTAAAGAAATTGTTGCTTGTTAAATGTATAAAAAATAAATAAATAAAAAAATGAAATTAGGGTATTACATCAGAAAAAATAATTATGTTATACTTATAAAAGTCAATGCGTTGTACCGACGGTCATACCACTTGTCGTCGTACAATGCATTTTTTATTAAAAAACAAAGGAGGATATTATGAATCAATGTATGCCTAGGAATGGGAAAGAAGGATTAATTTATGGAGGTATTATATGTGCATTGACAGCATTTTTTATGGCAACTATGAATATTTCTATCAGCATGGGTGGAGTATCTGTAACATCTGTGGCTACATCGTTGAAAATATTTCCAGTAGTTTTCATAATTGCTATGATGTTTGAAAATTTTATAGTTGGAAATATAGCTGATAAATTAGTGAAGATTTTTGCTTCTCCAACAGATAGTTTAAATGCTAACATTTTATTTAGAACATTTTTTACTGTAATTGGAATGTCTATTATTATGACGATTGTAGGTGGAATTTTAGCATTAGGGTTTAATATGGAAGTGATTAAAGAGTTTCCAATTTGCTGGCCACGTAATTTTTGTGTAGTTCTATTTTTGGAACTACTTATTGTATCACCTATCGCAAGAAATGTGATGAGAATAATGCATAAAAATTAATAAGAATACCAATAAAAATAATTTTTATATTTGAGGAATAGGTAATGGCAATAAAATATTTTATTGCCATTACCTATTCCTATACTTTTTATAAAAAATAATATTTCTTTATTTTTCACGTATATCAAAGCAGTAAGTATGTATATATTTTTGTAAAACAGATATAAAAATTTGTAGAAAGTTATTATTAAAAGTTAAATATATTGAGAAAAATGTTGTATATATACTGAAAAATAACGTGTATAAACACAATAATGTTGTATATATACAACAAATAGTATATAATACCAATTGGAGGAGGGGTTTTATGGTTAGAAGAGGAAAAATCTTTAATACAAAAATAAAATTATTAAGAATTGAGCGTAACATTACACAAGAAGATTTAGCTATTGATTTAGGGGTTAATAGAAGTACAATATCAGAAATTGAAAGGGGTACTTTTAATCCTTCATTAAAACTTGCTTTTTCAATCGCTAATTATTTTGATAAAACAGTTGATGAAGTTTTTGAGTTTTTAGGGGGAGATAATAATGGATAAATTACAACTGATTTATTTTCAACTGCATGTGCTTTTATCTACAATGTTTGTAGCTATTTATATTATTTGTATGGTTATGGATAAGGATGAATTGGAGCAAGAAGCCCAAAGTTATGCTTTGAAAGGTTCAAATATATCAATCATTGTATTGATAATGGCATATATATATTATAAGGCTACAGTAGGAAGTATTAATTTAAATTTACATGTAGTAATGATTTTTATTAACATTCTTTGTGTATTATATTTAATATTATATTTTCTTTATATGAAAGGTATGAGAATACAATTAAAGGTTAAAAATATTAAAATTTTAAATGGTATATGTTATTTATCAATAGCAGCAAGTATTATTTTTATTATTACAGGATTTTTAAAAGTTAAAATTTTTACAAATGAGTCAAGTTTAATTAGATTGGACACTTTATTAATGATGATTAATTTTATAACTATTTCATTAATTATAGGACTTTATCCGAAGAAAAAATTAAATAGAGAAGAACATAAAGAGATGGAGAAAGTTGCAAATAAATTTTCAAAAATATTTTTTATAATATATGGGTTATTTTTTATAGGCTTAATACTATATATAATATCAAAGAAATTTTGATATTATATATAAAAAGTAGTAGAAAATCACATTATTTTTTATAGAAGGAGTATTTTTAGTCTTAATATTATCTATTATAATTACATATTTTTAAATTAAGAATATAAGATTAGTGATATAATAGGTTGTAAAATATAAGAGTTTATTTTTGAGTTGTAGAATTATTAAAATAAAAGTATGTAATATAATAACTTATTTAGGAGGTTCTTTCATGAAAGAAAAAAATAGTGTAGATATAGCAAAAGCTTCTGTAAAAATGGCAATATCCTCAAGAGCAGAAGAGGAAAGACTTATAGAGGAGTTTAAAAAAGATAATGTTTTAGCTGTAGCAGTAGATATTGGTGGAAATTTAAATACATCTATTCTAAAAATTATAGAAAGGGCTTTAGTTGCGTCTAAGAGAACTGGAATAATTAAAGATTGTCATATTCATGAAGGTGCAATTGCAGGAGCTACTAGAGAGGCAATAATGCAGGTCTCAGATAAGGCAAATGGTCTTAATGTAGGTGGTAAAATTGGCGTTGCAAGGCAAGGAGAGCATGTAAGTGTATGTATTTTCCTTAGTATAGGTGTACTTCATTTAAATGAAGTAGTAATAGGACTTGGACATAGATCTATAGCAAATATATAATTTATATAGTTGACATAAATGAAAAATCTATATATAATTCCTTTTAACAGGAAAGTAGCGATAATCTAGGATGGAAGATTTAGATTATCTTGGTAGGTAGAATAGTAGAACAGTAGTATGTAAAATAGTAGAACAGTAGTAGAAATGTTATAGTGAATTAGAAGTATAGTAAATAAATGTAGAATGGAAACCATAAATTCACTAACATTATAGAAGGACAGAAGTATAGATATTAAAATATAATTTTTTATATTTGTAATACATAAATATTAAATAGTAGCATGGTAGAATAAGTAGGAGATATAGATTAATAGTGAGTTAATTAGGAATTTTAATAGTCCTCTCCATATACTTTTATGGAGAGGATTTTTGTATTTATAGGGTTCCAAACATAGGCGTAAAGTTAAGCCTAAAAATTCCAAATTTATAGTATTAAAAAGTAATAATGAAAAAATTTAAAATGCTAGTCTGTGAAAATTTCAAAGAAACTCTAAATATATATTTATCTGATTTTTATGACTACCCGGAGAAGCGACGTCCTTGTCTGGTGCACCGGCTAATCCGTCCTTGGATTAGGTCAAAAAAATCAAATGAAAATCTATAAGAGTTTCTAAATCAATTTTCAATGAATAGCTTATTTAAATTCTTTATTATTACATAATGTAGTAAAAGCTTAAAAGAAAAATATTTTATTGGAATAAAGTGGCTTAGCTTTACTCACATGGGGTTCCAAATTGACTCTTAAATTTATTCATTCCAAAACTTGGATACCTAAAGTAGTGAGACATACTCTGAATCATTTAGAATTTAACACTATATTTTTATATAAAAATATTTTAAAGTTATTGGATAAATTTAAATTGGAGCTTGTTTCTCTATAAGCATACACAAATACAAAACAAAATATTAGGAGGACGGTAGTATGGTAGGAAAAAAATTAGTTTTATTAAGTTCAGTTTTAACAAGCATATTTTTATTTTCAGCATGTTCAAATGGTGCGGGAGATTCTTTATCACAAGAAAAAAATGTGAACATAGGTATATCTCAAATAGCATCTCACCCAGCTTTAGATTTAGCTAGAGAAGGATTTGTAGAAGCCTTAGATTCTAAGGGATTTAAAGACAAAGAGAATCTTAATTTAGAGTTACAAAATGCAGAAGGCGATATTGCAACATCTAATATGATAGCTAATAATTTTGTTTCAAGTAGTAAAGATTTAATATTTGCTATTGGAACCCCCGCAGCCCAATCAGCCTTTAATTCAACACAAGATATCCCAATTATAACTACAGCGGTAACAGATGCTGTAAGTGCAGGACTTGTAAAATCAAAGGACAAGTCAGGAACAAATGTTGCAGGAACAAGTGATGCAATACCTATAGAAAAACAATTAAAGCTTATACAACAAATAGTTAAGGATGTAAAAACAATAGGAGTTTTATACAATACTAGTGAAGTAAACTCGGAAATTCAAATAAATAATTTGAAAGAGATAGCTAAGAAAAATAATATAGATGTAATTGTAAAAGGTGTAAATAGTGTAAATGATATAAGTCAAGGTTTAGATTCTATATTAGATAAAATTGATGTTTTATACACACCAGCAGATAATATGATAGCTTCGTCTATGCCAATAATATCTTCTAAAGCAATAGATAAAAAAATACCAATAGTAGGAGCAGAAGAAGCTCATGTTAAAGGTGGAGCATTAATTACAGAAGGAATTAATTACAAAAAACTTGGATTTGAAGCTGGAATTATGGCAGCTGAAGTATTGGAAGGAAAAGATATAAAAGAGTTACCTATGAAAACCTTGGAAGATACAGAACTTGTTATAAATGAAGATACGCTAAAAAAGCTTTCTATAAATATTGATGAAGATATAATGAAAAAAGCTAAACTTATAAAGGGAGGGGAATAACATGACCTTATTTATGGGAACTTTAGAGCAAGGACTTATTTTTGCTATAGGAGCATTAGGTGTATATATAACTTATACAATATTAGACTTTCCAGACTTATCTGTAGATGGAACATTTAGTTTGGGTGCTGCAATTACCGCATCACTTATATTAAAAGGAACTAATCCTATTTTAGCATTAGTAGTAGCATTTATAGGAGGTGCTATAGGAGGTCTAGTTACAGGAATACTTCATGTAAAATTAAAAATAACTAATCTTTTATCAGGAATTCTAGTTATGATAGGATTATATTCTATAAATTTAAGGGTAATGGGTAAGGCAAATCTTCCCATGATGAATAAAGGTAATATATTTTCTAGTGATATACCAATGGTAATGATTTTAGTATTAATAGTTTTAGTTTCTAAATTCTTAATGGATGTTTTATTCAAAACTAAGTTTGGTTTTATACTAAAGGCCACAGGAGATAATGATACATTAGTTACTTCACTAGGAGTAAATAAAGGAACAATGAAAATAATTGGACTTATGTTATCTAATGGTTTTGTAGCTTTAAGTGGAGCTATAATGGCACAGTATCAAAGGTTTTCGGATATATCTATGGGAACTGGCTTTATAGTTATTGCTTTAGCCTCTATCATACTTGGTCAATCTGTTTTTAATAATTGTAAATTTATAAAAGGAACTACAATAGTTATAATAGGAGCATTTTTGTATAAATTAAGTGTAGGAATTGCTTTAAATTTAGGTTTGCCACCAACAGATTTGAAATTAATAACATCAATAATAGTGGTTATTGCCATAGTTATGAATAATAGTAATATGCTAAATAAATTTTCTTTAAGAAAAAGGGGTGATTTAAATGCTTAAGCTAAAATCTATAAATAAAGGTTTTAATAAAGGAACAATAAATGAAACTAGTATTTTTAATAACTTTAATTTAGAAATAAATAAAGGTGAATATATAACTATTGTTGGAAGTAATGGAGCAGGAAAATCTACTCTTTTAAATATAATATCTGGTGCTTTAGAATTAGATTCAGGTAATATATTTTTAGAAGAAAGAGATATTACTAATTTAAAAGAACATAAAAAATCAAAAATTATAAGTAGAGTGTTTCAAGACCCAACTAAAGGAACGTCACCATCTATGACTATCTTAGAAAATTTATCTTTGGCAGATAATAAGGGGAAAAAATTTGGACTTTCTTTAGGCATTAATAAAAAAAAGATAGAGGAATTTAAAAATTATCTTTCTATATTAAATTTAGGGCTTGAAGATAAGATAAATACAAAGGTAGGAATGTTATCAGGAGGACAAAGGCAGGCCCTTTCGTTACTAATGGCAACTCTAAATACACCAAAGATTTTGCTTTTAGATGAGCATACAGCAGCCTTAGATCCAAAAACATCAGAGACAATTATAAACCTTACAAATAATATAGTTAAAGAGAAAAACATTACCACAATTATGATAACTCATAATTTAAATCATGCTATAGAATTTGGAAATAGGTTACTTATGATGCATAGAGGAGAAACAATTCTTGATATAGGGAAAATAGAAAAAAGTAATTTAACTAAAAATGATCTTATAGAAGAATTTAATAAAATTACTTTTAAAGAAGAACTTTCAGACAGAGTAATGTTTGCTTAACATATTGAGAACGTAGGTGTAAAGTTAAGCTTAAAAGTTAAATAAAAATCGATAACACCTTCTAATTCAATTTTCAATGAATAGCTTATTTAAATTATTTATTATAAAAATATAATAAATAATTTAATAAACAGTATAAAAAATATTACTTTAGAACAATTTAGCTTAATTTTACTCACATGATATTGAGGTCGAAAAATTATTTAATACAATATGTTTTAAAAGGAATGTTCAATAAAACGTAACGTAAATTATATCTTAGTTATTATCTAAATAAAGAAGAAGTACCTGAATAGGGTGCTTCTTTTTCTTTTGAATTAACAATGGATATAACATTATTAATTCAAAATTATATATTTTTCATAACTAAATTGCAGAATCACCATCATTGGATGGGCTGTGACTAAGTATCCATAGCTACGTAGATGTTAGGGAATCGCTTTGAGTTATTACTTGAGAAACATAAAAATAGGAGAGTATCAAACTTAAACAAAGAAAATAAATTTTTTCTTGGCGTTATTAAGTTTAGAAATCAATATTAATGATGTTATATTTTAAATAGTTAAAATTAATATATTTAGAAGTTAATATTTAAGATAATGAAAGGCGAACCGTACCATAAGCAAGTGCGGTTTTTAGCATTAGGTATTGAAATTACTTGGGTAGAGCTATAGGGATACAAGCTCGTATTTAAATTTATTCAATAGACTTAAAAAACTTTTATACAAAACGTAGTGTTGAATTTTAAGTGTTTCCGAGCATGTCTCACTATTTTAGATATCCAAGTTTTGAAATGAGTAATTTTAAAAGTCAACTTGGAACCTTATATGTTTATAGGTGAAAATACTGTATCACAAGTAATAAAATATAATAAGTTTAGTTGCGACTACTTACATAGCATGCTACAATTGGAATAAATTGTATAAAACTAATCAAACTTTTAAGTATAGGGTAAGTAGTAATTTATATAGGAATATCATGCCCTTATGGGTCAGGTTATCATGGTTAATTTTATAATCGAAAGGAAGAATAAGCAAATGAACGATATTACAGTAAATAAAACAAAATGGAATGAAATACAGAATTTTTATACAGACTACTTTGATGAACTTGGATACAAAAATGACAGTTTTCATAATTCGATGATGTTTGAAGGAGAACCATATCTCATCATTTGCAATGGTGAAGAATCAGGATTTTTCTCTGTTGGAACTTCATGGGACAATGGAAAAATGCTAAGAGGATTTTATGTGATTCCTTCAAAACGCCGAGCATCAATAGAAATATTCAATAAAGTAATGGAGGATTTTAAGATTGAAGCAGCCCTTGTTGCAAGCAATGACTCACATTATGTTGGACTCGCATTTGAAAAGATGAATTCACTTAAAACATTTTTTGATATGCAGGCATTTAACTTTATTTATGGAGAGCCTGAACGTGAAGCGGAGTATGGTATGGATTGTGTAAAAGAGGTAAATCCAAGTGAATATGAATTAATGAATAGTCTTACCGAGAAGCAATGGGAAGGTTGCTTCGAAGGTGGGAATTTCAAGTTCTATAAAATCATAAACAATAAGGAGACCTTAGGATATGGTAGTATAGGTAAGATGATAAATAATCAAAAAAATGTTGACGTAGGCAATTTCACACTTCCACAGCATAGGAGGAAAGGTGTCGGCAGAAGTATAATGATAAACCTGAGCAAGATTGCTATCCAGCAAGGGTTAATTCCTATTGCAGGATGTTGGTATGGCAATACAGAAAGCGTTGCAACGTTGATAAGTAGTGGTTTCATTCCCGAAAATAGAATTTTTTATATAAGGTTCTGTTAAACATATCCAATACCACTTACTAGCTATAGTGAAATAGTTTACCAATACCCAGGAGGATAAAACGTTCAAAACCTCACTTGTTACTGATGATATATAATAGATAAAGATTTATTATATTCTTTAAGTCCTTTTCTACATTTTCAACGAGAAGTTTATGTCACATTCATCTCGGCACTGAAGTACCGAGTATTCTATGTTGTGTGATAAAAGGTCAGAGATATTAGCTTTAATTTAGCAGTTTTAAATGATGAAATCAGCAGCTTCTTCGGATGATTAGAACATAGAATATTGTGCTAACTATCTAAAATATAGGTTAACTTTTGAAAAAATAATAAGAATATTCTAAATATACTATACATGCATATAACTACGGTATAATAAAGTAGAAAGGTATTTGCATAATTTACCTAAAATGCAGGTATGAGATAGAAGTCTAAAAAAGCCACTGATAATAATTTATAGTATTAATTACTAAGGAAAGGTGCTTATGAAGGAAATAAAAGATTTTGATAAGGTTTACAAGTATTATGATAAATTTATGGCTATGTTTAATTTATATAAACATGAAGAAATAAAGTCTGTTGCAAATATTGATAAACATGAAGTAGTTGTAGATATAGGCGGAGGAACTGGAAGGTTAGCTAAGTATATTTGTAATAGTTGTAAAACTGTATACGTACTTGATGAAAGTGAGAAGATGCTTTCAATGGTAAATCAAGGGGAAAATTTGGTATGCATAAGGGGAAATGCTCTGAAAACTCCATTTGAGGACAATTCTATTGATATAGTAATATTAAGTGATGTTTTCCATCATATTAAAGAACAAAAAGATCTTATAGTTGAAATAAATAGAATATTAAAGTATGGCGGAAAGATAGTTATGATGGACTTTAATAGAAAGCACATAAAAACAAAATTATTGAGAGCATTTGAATTTACTCTATTTGGACGATTGTTTTTTAGAACTAGAGATGAAGTTAGGAGTTTACTAGAAGAATGTTTTTACATACAAAGGGTTTATGATAAGGGGTATTATTTTATATTTGTAGGAGAGAAAAGATGATAAATAAAATATGGTTCTACTCAAAGATTGGATATAAACTTATAAAAAAGGAAGTTGTAAGCAGGGATGATTATAAGGACGAGTATGATAAAGTTTCAGATACATATCATTTTTGGCTTAAAGAGATGAGTAGATATACGGACAATATTATTCATTCAAAGCACATAGAAACAGATAAAGAATTAAAAATACTTGATTTTGCTTGTGGGACAGGCTACATAACAAAAAGCTTATTAAATAAATCTATAAAATATAAAATTACTTCTGTAGATCAGTCCAATAAAATGCTTGAAAAGCTTTTGAAAACCAATAATCCTAGAGTGACAGCTATTCAGAGTGATGGTATTGAATTTTTAAGAAATACTAATGAAAAATATGATGTTATATTTTTTGGTTGGGCACTTTCTTATTTTGATCATAATGAACTATTAAAACTTTTTAATAAGGTTTTAAAACAAGAAGGTATATTAGCAATAATCACAAATATTGAAGGAACCTTAGATAAAATAGAAAGTATTTTTTTGAAGGTTATGAGTGAGAAGCAAAAGGAAGTAATTAAACCTATGGATATAAAATTGAATTTACCTAAGGGAAAGATGGGATTAGTTAAATGGTGCAGTGAATATGGATTTAAAGCTTTAAAGGTAGAAGAAGGTGAGGTATTCTTTAGTTTTAAAGAGCCAGAAGAACTTTTACAGTGGCTAAATATAACTGGGGCAGCAGCAGGAACTAGGAAAATTTTTAACAACTATAATGAAGTTAAACCTTTAATAATTGAAAAAATAAAAAAAGAAAAATATAAAAATGGAATGTATGAGATAAATCATAAATTTGCATATGGTATCTTTAGAAAGGAATAGAAATGAATGAGCATTAATAATTTAAAAATCATGACAAAAATGGCTATAGATAAAAATGTTCTGAAGGACATATTAGAAATTTATAATATTTTAAAAGAAGATGAGAATTTTACCCTGTTAAAATACATAAAAATGATGAGTGGTATTTTAAAGGGAGAGAAGATAGTGAAGCATGAGGATAAATACATATTGAGCACTTTTTTTCCACCTTTTCCAACTAAATCATTTATACAGAATATCCTAGCGGTAGATGAACCTATAAATATATTTACAAAGCAAATGTATGCTGAAAGAACTGCACCAATATCTATGTATTTATGTATAACAAATAAATGCCCTAATAATTGTCTGTATTGCAGTGCAAAAAATAGAGCAGCAGAAAAGGAATTAACAAAGGAAGAATGGATTAAGGTTATTAGAGAACTTCAAAATATGAATGTGCCTATTATTGGAATAACAGGAGGAGAGCCATTAGTACGTGAGGATATATTTGATATTATAAGAGCTATAGATAATAGAAGCACATCAATTTTATTTACTAGTGGTTTTAATTTAAGTTATGAGAAAGCAAAAAAATTAAAAGATAGTGGACTATTTGGTATAGGAATAAGTTTAGATTCTTATGATAAAGAGAAACATAATAACAATAGAAACAGTGAAATTGCTTTTGATTATGCACTTGAGGCACTTAGAAATTCAAATAAGGCAGGATTATATACAATGGCACAAACAGTTATATTAAAGGAAAATCTTGATGAAGAAAAACTGTTTAGATTGTTTAAACTTGCAAAAGATAATGGTGCTCATGAAGTGAAAATATTGGAACCTATACTAAGTGGAAACCTTTTAACTGAAAAGCAATTAGAAAATGTGCTTTATAATAAAAGTGATAGGGAAAAACTTATAAAGATACAACATAAGGCAAATAAAAGAAGTGATTTACCTAAGATAACAACTTTTGTGTATACAGAAAGTGAAGCAAAATTTGGTTGTGGTGCAGGAAATCAACATTCCTATATAAGTGCTTCAGGAGAATTGTATCCTTGTGATTTTGTACCTATGAGGTTTGGAAATGTAAAAGAAGAATCTATAAAAAATCTTTGGATTGAAATGAAAAATTATATTGGTAAGCCTAAAATAGGATGCTTTGCTCAGAAGGTAAATAAAGAAGTATTTAAGCAATCAGAAGGTATGCTTCCACTTAATAAGGAAAAATCAATAAGCATTTGTAATAAAAACAAAAGTGATAAATATCCAAAATACTATAGGGATTTGCATAAATAACATTTAAATAAGAACTGTTAAAAAGCTGTAGATAAAACTACAGCTTTTTTAGTTTATAGATGGCTAGTATATAACTAAAATAGTTAGACATGTTCTGAACTACTTAGAATTCAAAAATTTATATTGTATAAAAACAATTTAAAGTTATTGAATAAATTTAAATTAGAGCTTGTTTCTCTATATTAATATCTAAGTAGTATGCATGAAGCAACTACACCAGCTCCAACCGTCCATAAAATAACATGATCTCCAGGTTTAATGTTACCATTTGAAACAGAGTCGGATAAGGCCATAAATGGGCTTGTAACACCTGTATATCCAAATCTGTCACCTACGAATGGAAATTTTTTCTCTGGTTCTTCTAAAGTATCTCTTATTATATCAATATTTTTCTTTGAAAATTGAGATAGACAATATAATTTCACATCATCTTTAGTTAAATTATTTCGATTTAATATTTCATTTATTGAGTCAACAGAACTTGCAAAGGCCTCATCTGTATTAAAATCTGCCCATTCTATTATTCTATTATCTTTTGATATATTTCCATCTACTGGCAATATATTGGAAAAGCCAACAGGAGGAAATTTTATATAGCAGCTTAATGAGCTGTCTACGTAAGATGAACTATCTATGAAATCTGATATGCTATCTTCTATGTTTTCTAGTAATACAGCACATGCAGATTCTCCAAAATTAGCATAAGTAATAGGTTCTGATTTTCTTGAATATCTAATTACTAAGTCAGAGCCTACAAGTAGGCTATATTTAATTCTATTATTGCTCTTCATTGTTCTACAGACTTGATCCATTGCAATAATCATTCCGCAACAATTACCATTCATATCATATGCATTTGAACTTCTAGATAAACCTAAAGCTTCATGAATTTTAACAGCATTTGTAGGAGATAGATATTCTGGCGTAGAGGATACAAATACAACTAAACCTATATCTTGTACATCTATATTCACAGTACTTATTACTTTACTGCAAGCTTCTATAGCCATAGTTAAAGAATTTTCGTGAAAATCTTCAGAAACATATCTCTGATTTCTTCCAGTAACATTTAATAATCCAGAAATATCAACATCCTGTTTTGAAAAATGATTTAAAAAGTATTCATTAGAATAACTTGTTTTAGGATGATAATATTCTATGTTTTTAATTTTTATATTCATTTTATCTCCGCCTTATCTTTATTGTTAAATATGTTTACTTATAATTATCGAAGAATATTTCTGTAAATTAACAAAATTATGCAGAAAAGTGTTGAATAAGGTAAAGCTATATAACAATATTACGAATAATAATAAGGGTATATTTAGTAAGGAGGCGTATTAGTGGATTATAAAAAAAACGCAGAATTAAAGAATAAAATTATGCTGGTGGGATTTATAGCATCTGTAGTATTGAGAGCAATTGTTGATAAAATTTTAAATGTAGATAGGAATGTCATACTAATATTAGTTGGAATATCTATACCTTTAGTTATAATCGATTTCATATTAATAAAAAAGAAATGCATTATTCAAACAATGTATTATACAGTAATGATGTACACTGCTGTTATATGTGTAATGTTTATATCAGATCCAAATTGGGCTAACTTTATTTTGATATATTATGGTGTTATATTAATGAGTGTATATCAAGATTTAAGAATATTAATTATTGAAGCAGTTTTGGCTATAATACTTGTGGTATATTTCTTCTTAGGTTATAAGACAACCTTATTTGCTTCAGTGGAATACCATGAATTAGTATTTTATATAGCATACATAATAGCAGGATCGGCTATATTATCAATTAATGCCATTACTACCAAAAGTATTTATAAAGATTTAGAAGAAACTCATAAAGCTACTAAAGAAGCTAAATCTAAAGCAGAGTTGTTATTAGAAAAAATATATAGTGCTATAAAAGTTTTAACAACAACTAATGAAAAAATAAAAAGTGGAATTTCTGTAGCAGGACAAATAGCAGAAGAAATAACTAGCTCTACAAGTGACGTTGCTAATAGTGCAACCAAAGAAGTGGATGTAATGATTGGAATGAAATCCTCAATAGAGGGTGGAGTAGAAAAAGTAGAAGAAGTTACGAATGCTATTAAAACTATGGAGGAGTTATCTAAATCAACTGAAAATGTTGTATTAGAAGGTAATAATAAAGTAGATATATTATCTTCGGAAATGAATAAGGTAAATACAAATGTTTTAAGTGTTGTATCCATGATAAATGAGTTAAGTGATGAAAATACAAAAATAGTTAATATTATTAACAGTATTACAGAAATATCAGAGCAAACGAATCTATTAGCGCTTAATGCATCAATAGAAGCAGCTAGAGCTGGAGAGTATGGAAAAGGTTTTGCTGTGGTTGCAGAAGAAGTAAGAAAACTTGCTGAGGATTCGAAAATATCTACAAATCAAATAGAAGTAATATTGAATAATATATCTAATAAAACAAAGGTAGTTGCACAAGAAATATTAAAAGAAGAAAAGTCAATCGAATTATGTAATGAGCATACAAATGATGTTAAAAAACTATTTAAAGATGTTAATAAGAATACTTCTAATGTATTAAGTTATTCAGGAAATGTTGGATCACAATCTATACTGCTTGAAAGTACTATGAAAAATACATTAAGTTTAGTAAATGATATTAGCGAAGCTGTAGAATCCACTGCAACTGCTATGGAAGAAATTTTTGCGGCTATTGATGAGCTTAATAGTAGCATAACAGATGTAACAAGTAGTTATAACGAAATAGATGATATATGCAATGAATTAAATTCCATAGGTGAATAAAGTAGATGATATACAAAAATAGTTATTTTAGGTTAGAAGTGACCGTATTTTGTGGTGTATAGGTGAATTTATTATGGATGATATGGTTCATATATAGTCATTAATTTAGAATAAAAATGTGTAAAAGAATCTATTTTCAAGTATTTAGTGTTATTAAATATTTAGAATTAGATTCTTTTTTATATTAATTATAAAATAACTTTTCAAATTTAAGAAGTTGAATTTAAAATTATAGATTCAAATTTCTTTATAGGAATATAGCTACAGTATTTAAAAGCTAATGTTTAGGATAATAAAAGATGAACCGTATCATAAATAAGTGAGGGTTATAGCCTTAACCATTGATATTAATTGGTTAAGGTTATTTTAGTAAGTGAAAATATCGTATCATAAGTAATAAAATACAATAAGTTTAGAAGTAGATATTTACAAAATATGTTACAATAAAAAGAAAATAGGTTTGAAATAAAAGACAAATAAATAGAAATTTATAAAGCAGAGTATAGGCACAAGGGGTGAAGAAAATGAAGCTTATTAAATTAACGAAAGAGTATAAATGTGAATGGGAGGATTTGATTAAGGAATTTAAAGATAATGAGGAAAAGTTAACTCCACTAGCTATGAAAGGGAATTCTAATACTTTTGAGGAATTTTTAATTGAATCTGATAACAACTCAAAAGGTATAAAGTTGCCATATGGGTTTGTTCCTTCAGATGTTTATTTCTTAGTTGATAATAATTCAAAATATTTGTTAGGTGCAATAGATATTAGACATTATTTAAATGAATACTTATTACAATATGGTGGCAATATTGGTTATGGAATAAGACCAAGTGAACGTCAAAAAGGATACGCAACAGAAATGTTAGCTTTGGCGTTAGAAGAGTGCAAAAAAAGAAAAATGCAAAAGGTTTTAATTACTTGTTTTAAAAATAATTATGCATCAGCTCATACCATTATCAAAAATGGTGGAATCTTAGAAAATGAAGTTATTGATGATGGAAAAGTTAAACAAAGATACTGGATTCAACTATAATTATATAATTTAATTAAAAAATTAAAATTAATATAATGGTACATTAAGAAGGGGATATTGCAAAACTGACTAAAGGGTAGAGGAGCAATAGCTCTTTTTTTTACTTTGAACTATTAAAGTTTATATAATTACGAACAATAGTAATTATTATAATAACAATTTAGAATAGCAGTACACAATAAATAAAGTGGATTTGATATTGTTACAAGTTATTAATAAACAGTATAAAAAATTACTAGGATATATTAAATTCTAGTAGTTTTTCTTATTCTTAAGAAAGTAATAATTCATAGTAGAAATGTATCTTACCGGGTATTTAATACAACTTAGAAACATAAAATTGCCGATTAAAATTAATATCTATATACTAAAAATATAAGAATTCTTATTAAAGTTTTGGGAGGTAATAATGAAAATCACTGTTGAGCATACAGATGTAGAAGAAAATGAAATTATACTAAGATGCAAAAGCATAGATGAAGAAATGCTTCATATATTATCTTTATTAAAATCACGAACACAAAAGTTATGTGTGTTTAAAGAAAAAAGTGAATTAATACTATTATCACCAGATTCAGTTTTTTATTGTGAATCTGTAGATGAAAAAGTATTTGTATATACAAAGGAAGATGTATTTCAAACTGGATTAAATTTAGCTGAAATAGAAAGTAGCTATTCAGATGTTGGATTTTTAAGGATAAGTAAATCTATTATAATAAATCTTCATAAAATAAAAAGTCTTAAAAGTTACACTTCAGGAAGAATTGAAGTTTATTTGAAAAGTAATGAAAAAGTAATTGTATCAAGGCATTATGCACCTATTTTAAGACAAAAACTTGAAAGAAAATAATTTAAGTGAGGTAGTTAATAATGAATGCTTTTAATAAATTTTATAAATTTGGATCACAAGTAAAACCCAAAATGGCTTTATATTCGTTAGGTATAGTATTTTTTATTTCAGTAGTAAATTTAATTAAAGGAGTAACTACAATTAGTATATTTACTCTACTGGAAACTTGTATTGTAGCCTTTATAGTTGCAATAATAGAACATTTTTCTTTTAAAAATTATGATATTCTTTCAAAAGAAAAGAAAAGAAAAAATACAATTTTATGGACTGTAGTAACTAATATATTAATAGTTGGAGCAGCAATAATATTTAAATGGTTTCCTATAATAGAGCCTTGGTTAGGAGTGCTACTATTTATTATACTTCAATGTGCAATTATAGCCATGAGATATAGTATTTATGTTATGAATTTAGTAGATACAAATGATTTAAATAATAAGTTGAAAAAATATCAAAGTACAAATAAGTAAATATAAAAAAGATGTAATTATAAGTAAAACATTACTTGTTACTAATATGGGGAAGGGTACCACAAATAATGAAGATTTTTAATATTATTTTAAATCTTTTATAGTATAATTTAAAATATAATTCATTTTTAAAGATAAATAGGGAAAATTTAATTATAAATGAATTATAGAAGTTAATTAATAATGTTTAGAAAGACTAAAATATATTTAACACACAAGAAAAATTATAGAAAAACATATGAATTTAGGAGTAGAGGTATAGTAATGAAGAATTGGATTGATGGTGCTAAGAATAAAAAATTTATAGCTTCATATAGTGGTGGCAAAGACAGTACTTTAGCTTTATACAAAGCTATGAAACAGGGGACAGCTTTAGGAATTATTGTAATGATGGAGGAAGATGGAGAAAGGTCAAGAGCTCATAGTTTATTTACAGATGTACTTAAAGCACAAGCAAAAGCAATAGGAATACCTCTTTTTATAGGAGCAGCAAATTGGGATAACTATGAAAAAGTATTTGTAGGAATATTAAAAGAAGCAAAAGGACAAGGAGCTCAAGTTCTTGTAACTGGGGATATTGATATTCCAGAGAATGAGTGTTGGCATGAAAGAGTTACTCATAGTGTAGGACTTGAGCTTGGAATACCTCTTTGGAAAATGGATCACAAAGAAGTAGTTAAGGAATTTATCTCTTTAGGATTTATAACTAAGGTTATAACAATTGATACAAAAAAAGGAATGAAGAAAGAAGACCTTGGAAAAGTACTTACTTTTGATTATATGAAAGAACTTGAAGAAAGAGGGATTGATCCTTGTGGAGAAGGTGGGGAATTTCATACTGCAGTTATAGCAGGGCCACTTTTTAAAGAAGAAATAAAAGTTAAAGAGGGAGATATTACTTCAGATGGACAGTATATGTATCTAACTTTAGAAATATAATAGAAGAAAGCCTTAGAATAACTAATTAGTTTTTCTAAGGCTTTTTATGAATTTTGCTATGGAATAAAGAGTTTGCTCTATTAAATAATTTTACATTCTAATTCTATAATAAAATTGTCATTAACTTATGACATAGAGTTTGCTTATTTTAAGAATTAAAAGTATTTTCTTTTACATTCGGTAAAAGATGTTCCTATTTTTTCTTCAAAGTATTTTAAAATTTCAAAGGTCGACTTCCATCTTGGAATTGTATATTCATTAAATCCTGCTCTTAATGCCATATCCACAATTCTTTTTTCTATCAAAACGAATCCACTTGGAAGAGATAAGTAATCACATAATTTTATTAATTTATCATAATCTGTTTCCTCTGTATTTGATAAGTACTTCTTTACAAAGTTATATTCTTCAGTTGTACCGTCCCATTTTCCTACAATAACAACTTCATTATTATATTTAAATGCTGTATGGCTTAAACAAGTTCTTGCTACTAAATCATAGCCTTTATTAATTGCATAATTGTATCCATCTATTCCATGTCTCATAGCATATATGCCTTCTCTTCGACCTATATCATGAAGCAAACCTAAAACATATGCTAAGTTCGGATCTAGATTATCTGTTTTCTCTGCTATTAATCTTGCTGCTTTTGCTACATATATAGAATGATTTACCCATGGACCTGGGTTCAACTTTTCAGCTTCTTTTAAAATTAATTGAGCTTATTCTAATGAAGGCACGCTTTTTTTATTGCAAAGTTTCATATCTCAATCTCCTTTGAACACCACTTAAAATTATTTAGTGTTGAATGTTATATTTTAAGTAATAATTTAACTAATTATAACATAACTTGAAAAATATATATGGATAAAGAAGAATATAATAATGCTGAGGATATAGGGGATCTGGGTAAATCATATAATTATACTAGTTGAGACAGGCATTTTATATGGTTATATTATTGTGCTGCTGGAATTAAAAAGAAATTAGGTTTGATAGTGGTAATGGATTATAGAAAAATTAAAGAACGTGTATAAAAATTGTTTAAGGACTGTTTAATTCCAATAGTTAATGTATATACTACAATCATTAGAAGAAATTAAAAATAAGAAATTAGGTGATTTTAATGATATATATATACAACTGTTATGGAGGAACCCACTCATCTATTCTAGCGATGGCTTATCACTTAGAAATGCTAGATGAAACTCGAGAGCCGACTAAGGATGAAATCTTGAATTTGCCTAACTTTAATAAGTTAGTATATGGAAATCGTGGAGAACTTTTTTATTATGGTAGTGATAAAGATGGAAATGAAGTCTATGTTGTAGGTAGAGGACGTTCAAAAGTTTTAATTCCAGGATTATACAATTTAGCTTCTATGCTCAATAAACAAAATCTATTAAATGAGAAAATTATATTTTCTAATACGTCGCCAACGGTGCCATTACCAATGACTTTTGGTGGACTATTTTCTAGGATGTTAAAAATTGATTTTATAGGAGTACCTTTGCTTATAAAGGGAGCAAAAAAATCATATAAGGATATTATAAAACTTGTAAATAATACAAAAAAAGAAGCAAAGGAAGATAAGTCAGAGGTTATTATTTTAGATAATAAGGAATTTAAGAAAAAATAATTTTAAAGACAAATGTAATGTATATTATATAAAATCTGATATATTAAAAAATTAAGGATTTAAAATTAATTTTATTAGAGAATTTTTCATATTAGTGTGTACATAAATATTTATAATTAATAAATTAGTCTTATTAACTATAAAAATATAACTAGACCTTGAAAATACATATTTGTAGATTCAAGGTTTTTATTTTCATGGAAATAAATTAACTTGATATTAGTAAATTTTAAGCAATTATCTACTTTTTAGATTTTGTCTATTGTTTTGGATAAAGTACTGATATAACTAAAAATTTTAATATTTACTATCTACGAATTAAGGCATAGTAATAGTTAAATATTTATATAATTTACTGTAATAGTATTTATATAAGAAAGGATAATGTTATGTCAGAAATAAGATGTCCTATGACAGGAAGAAGAAGTAAAGCAGTAGCAGGAGAAGGAACCACTAATGAGTATTGGTGGCCAAACCAGCTTAAGCTTAATGTTCTTCGTCAAAATTGTAAGAAAAGTAATCCTATGTCTAATGATTTTAACTATGCTGAAGAATTTGAAAAGCTAGATTATTACGAACTAAAAAATGATTTATATAAGTTGATGACAGACTCACAAGAATGGTGGCCAGCTGATTATGGCCATTATGGACCATTTTTTATTCGTATGGCTTGGCACAGTGCAGGAACCTACAGAATTGGTGATGGTAGAGGAGGGGGAGGACAAGGGCTTCAACGTTTTCCACCACTTAATAGCTGGCCAGATAATATAAATTTAGATAAAGCACGTCGTTTACTTTGGCCAATTAAAAAGAAGTATGGAAATAAAATATCTTGGGCTGACCTTATGATATTAACAGGTAATTGTGCATTTGAATCTATGGGACTAAAGACAATTGGTTTTGGTGGTGGAAGAGAAGATGTTTGGGAACCGCAGGAGGATATTTACTGGGGAAGTGAAAAAAAGTGGCTTGGAAATGAACGTGATAAAGAGGATAAAGAACTTGAAAATCCTTTAGCGGCTGTGCAGATGGGTTTAATTTATGTAAATCCAGAGGGCCCCAATGGAGATCCAAGTCCTAAGGCATCAGTAAAAGAAGTAAGGGAAACCTTCACTCGTATGGCAATGAATGATGAAGAAACTGTTGCACTTATAGCAGGTGGACATACTTTTGGTAAATGTCATGGTGCTGCATCACCTACTTATGTTGGACCAGAACCAGAAGCTGCACCTATAGAACAGCAAGGTTTAGGATGGAAAAATAGCTATAAAACTGGTAAAGGTCCAGATACAATAGGTAGTGGGCTTGAAGGAGCATGGAAGGCTGAGCCAACAAAGTGGACAATGGGCTACTTAAAAACATTATTTAAATATCAGTGGGAATTAGTTAAAAGTCCAGCAGGAGCCTATCAATGGTTAGCAAAAAATGTTGATAAAGAGGATATGGTAGTTGATGCTTATGATCCTTTAAAAAAGCATAGACCTATGATGACCACGGCAGATTTGGCCCTTATTTATGATCCTATTTATAGAGGAATAGCAAAGGACTATTTAGAAAATCCTAAAAAGTTTCAAGAAGATTTTGCTCGTGCTTGGTTCAAATTAACTCATAGAGACATGGGACCAATATCAAGATATCTTGGACCAGAAGTTCCAAAAGAAAGCTTTATTTGGCAAGATCCAATCCCAAAAGCTAACTATAGATTGATTAATAAAAAGAATATTTCAGAGCTTAAGAAAAAGATTTTAGATTCAGGCTTATCAATATCAGACCTTGTAACAACAGCATGGGAATCTGCATCAACATTTCGTGGGTCAGATAAACGTGGAGGGGCAAATGGGGCAAGAATACGATTAAAACCACAAAGAGAATGGGAAGTTAATGAGCCAGAAAGGCTTAACAAAATATTAAAAGTACTAGAAAAAATTCAAAGTAGTTTTAATAATGCACATTCAAAGGATAAAAAGGTTTCCTTAGCTGATATTATTGTATTAGGTGGATGTGTTGGCATAGAAAAAGCTGCAAAAAATGCAGGGTATAACATAACTGTTCCTTTTATTCCAGGACGTACGGATGCAACCCAAGAGGAAACAGATATAAAGTCATTTAATGTACTTGAACCTAAGGCCGATGGATTTAGAAACTATATGAAAGATAACTATGAAGTAACAGCAGATGAAATGTTAATAGATAAAGCACAACTATTATCATTAACTATTCCAGAAATGACAGTATTAATTGGTGGTATGCGTGTGTTGAACACTAATTATAAGCAGTCACAGGAGGGGGTGTTTACCGATAGAGAAGAATGTCTTACAAATGATTTTTTTGTAAATCTTCTTGATATTAATACCATGTGGAAGGCTTTACCAAATGTTAAAGAAAAGTTTGTAGGGTATGATAGGAAAACAGGAAATGTGAAGTGGACGGCAACAAGGGTTGACCTTATATTTGGTTCAAATTCACAATTGCGTGCAGTTGCAGAGGTTTATGCATCTAATGACAATAAAGAAAAGTTCATACAAGATTTTGTAACAACATGGAATAAGGTAATGAATGCAGATCGTTTTGATATAAAAAAATAAATATTGATTAAATTTTAGCTAGTAAAATAATAAAAATTTTACTAGCTATTTTTAGATAATGTATGAGAAAAAATTATATTATAAATTTAGCATTAAATATAAGTAATAGAATCTACTAATAGACGGATATGAGTAAGCTCTAACTTTTTATAAAACATAAAAAAATGCTTAGCAATCTTTGTCCTGTTATTTTGTTTAATATAACGTATAAATTTTATTTAACTATTTTTAAGTAATTCTTCAACTTCTACTTTTAGCTTTTGTCCATTTAAGTTGTTTGGGTTTATCTTTAAGGCTTCCTCAACATCTTTTAATACTTCTTCATAGGTATCATCATGATTAAATTCCTTAATTAGAGTAAGTCTAAATTGTGCTCTAGATAAATATACTTTATCCATATGTTTTATACTTTCTAAAGAATCAATATTTTCAATTGCAAAATTGCAACTTTTAATTTTTTCTTTTAAAATATCCTCTAAATCTCTTTCAATTATTTCAAACATAAAAAAATCTCCTTTAATATAAGTTATAATCAAATAAATAATAGACTAATATGCTTAGAACATGTGGTCTCTTATTTCTTTTCATATGACTAAGTTAATATTATTTCACTATAAATATGGTTGTGAATATATAGTTTTCTTAATTAGAAAAATTATTATACACTATGATATATAGGGACACAAGTTTTAAATTTAGTTTATATATCTATATTTTTACAAAAAAGCAAAGAAATCAGTTTGAATAATTTAAAATATATGATTTCGAAATTTGATTGTTGTATAGGGTTCCAAGTTGACTTTTAAAATTACTCGTTCCAAAACTTGGATACCCAAAATAGTGAGACATGCTCCGAATCACTTCAAATTCAACGCTACATTTTGCATAAAAATATTTTGAAGCTATTGAATAAATTTAAATGCGAGCTTGTTTCCTTATAAAAGTATTAGTTACTAATAGCTTTATATAATTTTTTCTTGAAAAATTTAGAATTAGAGTATAAACTAATTTTGATATATAGGATGTTTAAAGAGCTTTAAAATTTATATGTAGTTTAAAATAGAAGTTTATTTGAACATGGAAATAAAAAACTGAAGGGGAGAGAATTAATGGATAGTAAGTTAATGATGGCTAAAACTATTTTTATGTTTTTTTTAGGAATAACTTTTGGATCCGTTGTAGGAACGTTTTATTTAGGCAGAGAAAAGTCTCCTATGTATTATGGTATAGGATTTATAGTTGTTCTTATATTTATAGCTATTACTATGTATTTCTATAGAAAACATAAAAAAATAGAAAAAATGATAAAACTAAAAGAAGAATGGCCTTATGGAGAGAATGAAAAAAGGGATTTTAAGAGAATTGAGAATTTCTTTGAAAAATTTCACCCAGAAGAATTAAAAGAAAAAGATTACTACATATTAGATGATCAGAGTGCTAGTGATTTAGACTTAAAAGATGTATTTTCAAAAATTGATGTTGCAATTACAACAGCAGGGCAACAAATTCTGTATTACATATTAAGAACACCTAAAACAAAAGTGCAAGAACTTTTAAAACGTGATAAAATTATTGAAGAATTTAGAGAAAATGATACGTTGAGAGAGGAAAGTCAGGTAGCATTATTATCACTTGGAAAACAAAGAAAAGGAAACATTATAAGTTTATTGAATAGTAAAACTAATATTGTTCAAGCAAAGAAATATATTTATAAATTGGCAGCGTTACTTCCAATAGTAGCATTAATTATGTTCTTTTTTATAGGAGCTAAAGCATTATTATTTTTATTTGGAAGCTTTGCATTAAACTCTTCTATAAACTATAAATCTGAAAAACAAATAGAAGATGAAGTAAGTTCAATAGCTTATGCTGCAAGTCTTATAACTTGTGCAAAAGGGTTAAATAAGGTTAAGAGTAATGGTGCGTTATTAGAACATCAAAATATATTAAAAGAAAATATAAAGTATTTTAATGTTATAGAACGTAAGGCAACATATTTAATGGCTAGTGAAGGGGCAGATGTATTTATAGAGTATATAAATGTCTTGTTTTTAACCAAAATAAGAGGATATTACGATATAATAGATACAATACAACAAAATAGAGACAAGTTGATAGAACTTTATAAAACAGTTGGAGAAATAGATGCTCTTATTTCTATAGCTAGTTATAGAGAAAGATTAGAATATTATTGCAAACCTAATTTTGTAGATGAAAAGAAGAAACTTTCGATAGTAGAGGGTGTACATCCTTTAATAGAAGATGCTGTTTCAAATGGACTTTCTTTAGATAAAAAAGGTGTTATATTGACTGGTTCTAATATGGCAGGTAAATCTACATTTTTAAGAATGCTAGGTATAAATGCGCTTTTTGCACAAACTATATATACAGTTGTTGCAAAAGAATATAGTGCTAGTTTATTAAGGGTTATAACATCTTTAAGCGTATCTGACGATGTTAATACTGGAACAAGTTATTATTTAGGTGAATGCGAAGCATTGCTTAGAATCTTAAATAGTATAGATGAGGATATAACTGGATTATGCATGGTAGATGAAATATTTAGAGGAACTAACCCAATAGAAAGAATTGCATCAGCAAGAGAGATAATAAAATATATTATTGATAAAAATGCAATACCATTAGTAGCAACTCATGATATTGAACTAACAGAAGTCTCTAAAGAAAAATATGAGTGTTACTATTTCTGTGAAGATGTAGATGAGCAAGAAGGGTTAGTGTTTGATTATAAGCTTAAAAATGGAGTATGTAAATCAGGTAATGCTATAAAACTTTTAAAATATTTAGGGTATCCTAAAGTTATAACCGATAATGCAACTATGGAAGCAGAAAAAGCTTTAATTTAAAGTGGGAAACACTGTTTTGACATGAAAAATAAAAGTGAACAGTGGAGAGTTTTAGAGGAAACAGAAAGTCAGTTTCCTAAGTTATAAACCACTGTTCACTAACTTAATAATATTAAATTATTATAAAAATCTTCGTTGGTAAATATATGGATTAAAATTCAAGTTTTAAAATCCATATGTATACCAACTTTTTTATTGCTTTTCAGTTAAATATTCTTTTTCATATTGAAGTAGACGTTGTATTATTTCATTAGATACAGCATCTATCTTATCAAAATTCATATTAGGAATATAATAGCTTTCTAAATCATCATGAAGGTGTTTAGCTTGTTGGATACAAGATAATGCTTTGTTAAGAAGAATATAGAAAGTATTTTTTACATATTCTATCTCATCTTTATTAGCTTTTATTAATGCTTCATCTAAAAATTTATTCATATCATATACAATACCTTGAGTAGCTAATTTGTTAATTTCATTAGATGTAACTACAGCTATATTAAGATCAGGAATTAAGATGTGCTCAATTTTTTCAGGCATTAATGGGGTGTGAAGTACTTCTACATAGTGACCACGTTTTACCGCTTCATCAGCTAAATAGGCTAATACTTCAGTTTTACCAACGCCAGGAGCACCTTTTAATATATAAACATTTTCCACATCTTCTATTAGATTAGGAATAAAGCTTATAACACCACCAGGAGTAAAAGCAGTTGAAAATAAGTGTCTATCAAAGCCTACTGAAGAAATTTCATCTGAGAATATTTCATTTTTAAGGCTCTCCTTTAAATGATTAACTTTATTAAAATCTAGTGTTTCTCTATTAAAAGTATACCAATCTTCATATACATTTCTAGCTGCAGCTAAAAATCTATATGCTCTTTTAAATTTTTTACTTATTTTATCTTGAACATCCAATATATTCTCACGATATTCTTTAAAACCATCTTCATTCCAACACTGTCCCATGTTTAATATTTCATCAATTGCTCCAGGATTTTTCGGATCAACAACATGAGGAGAAGTTCCATCTAGTAAAGCTATATTTAAGCCTTTAATAACAACACCGTCTAAAGAATTGCTATCAGAGGAGCAGTGGTGAAACTCTACAGTATAACCTTTATCTATAAATAAGTTTCCTACTTTTTTCATTAAAGATGATTTACCAGTTCCAGGGCCACCTTTTATACATATTATTCTTCTAGCTTCATTTTGAGGAAGAATATAATCATAATGAGAGTAAAAGCCTACTGAGGTATTTCCCCCTAAAAAGTAATGTTTTTGTTTCTTTGACATAAAACCACACTCCAAATTTGTTATCTATATATATAATATTCACTAAATATATATAAGTTAACCCAATATAGTTAAATTATTCTTCTTATATTAATTTATGCATTAATTGTAAAATAAATACAACTATTATTAATTTTAGGTAAAAAAATAACAGAAACTAAAATATAATTTCTGTTATTTCTATAAATCTACAGATTTTTAAAATTAATATTTAAACTTCTGATTTCTTTTCATATACCTTATATCTTTATTAAGTGAGAAGTTTTCATATAAAAAAATTATGAAAGTAAATAGTTATAGTAACTGTTATATGACTTTATAATATATTATCATTTAAACTTATAAATTTGACTGTAATGAAGAAATAAATCAAATTCCCAAATAGTCTCTATCAATTGTTATTAATAGATTATAATGTGAGTGAGTTTTTTTTATTTCATAATTAAGATTTTCAATTAAATTATTTTCATCATCTTTAGAAAAATTTTCATGAGAGTTTATTACAGCATCAAATATAATATTTTTAATATTGCCTTCACCTACCACTCTAAAATCATGAATGGATTTAATTATAGGAAATTTTAATAATAAGTTTTCAACTAAAAGTTTATCCTTTAAAACTTCCTCATCATTGGTGTTAATTGGATCCATATGTATAACTAAAAATATATTCAATTTATCTGAAATTTCTTTTTCAGCTGCGTCAATTATTTCATGTATTTTGATAATAGAGATATCACAAGGAACTTCAGCATGGATTGAAGCCATTATCCTTCCTGGCCCGTAGTTATGCACTAGTAGATCATGAACACCATGAATTTCATTATATTTTAAAACTTCTTTTTGTATATTCTCAACCAACTCAGCATCAGGGGCAGAGCCAAGGAGTGGATCTAAGGTATCTTTTACTAAATTAAATCCTGCATAAAGAATTATTAAAGAAACTATAATTCCCATATAACCATCTATAGGAAAAGAAATAAATTTAGATAAAAATAAAGATAAGGCAACTGTACTAGACGAAATTGCATCACTTATAGCATCAACGGAACTTGCTTTTAAAGCAGAAGAATTAATTTTATTTCCAAGGTTTTTATAAAATATGCTAAGCCATAATTTAAATAAAATAGAAACTAGTATTAATATAAAAGGCATCCAAGCAAAAGTTATAGTAGTTGGGTTTTTGATTCTATCTATAGAGGATAAAATAAATTGAAATCCTACTAACATAACTAAAAAAGCTACAATTAAAGCAGAAATATATTCTATACGTCCATGTCCAAATGGATGCTCTTTATCTGCAGGTTTACTAGAAAGTTTAAATCCAAAAATAGTTATTACAGAAGAGCCTACATCAGATAAATTATTAAAGGCGTCTGCGATAACAGCTATACTATTACTTATAAGTCCAACAGATAGTTTAATTACAAATAGAAATAAATTTACTAAGATACCTATAAAACCACCTAGATAACCAAACCTTTCTCTTACTTCTTTATTTTTTACATCATCATAATTTTTTACGAATTTTTTAATTAAAAAATCTGAAAACAAAAAAAGCACCTCCCAAATTAGTATACCCATAAAATTTCAATACTAAATTATAACATATTAGATATATTAAAGGAATAACTATTATCTCTTAACTATTAGCTAAACTAAGCCTTAAATTTTCTCATTTAATAACTGTATAAGAATCGGATATAGTTAAATTTTAAACTATTACTTTTTTCATATGCTTAGGTATTTTTAATATGTTATACTAGAATTGAAATTTGAATTTGGAGGTGTTCGTGTTATGGCAATAAAATTTGCAAAAGAACTTATAGATTTCTTATATGAAAGCCCAACAGCTTTTCATGCAGTTAAATCAGTAAAAGGGAAATTAAAAAAATCAGGTTTTGTTGAATTGTCAGAAAGTTCTAAATGGGATTTAAAAAAAGGTGGAAAGTATTATACAACTAAAAATGATTCCGCATTAGTAGCTTTTACTGTAGGTAATGGCGAAATCGAAGAACATGGATTTAAATTAGTTGGAGCACATACTGACTCTCCAACATTTAGAATAAAACCAAACTGTGAAATGACAGTTGAAGATTCTTATATTAGATTAAATACTGAGGTTTATGGTGGACCAATATTAAGTACTTGGTTTGATAGGCCGTTATCTATAGCAGGAAGGGTAATTTTAAAAAGTGATAATATACTTTTTCCTAAATCAGAATTAGTTAATGTGAAAAAACCTATATTAATAATTCCTAATATGGCAATACATATGAACAGGGATGTAAACAAAGGTTTTGATATTAATGCTCAACAGCATACATTACCAATACTTTCATTAGTAAATGAAGAACTTGAAAAAGGAAATTATTTATTAAATGTATTAGCTAATGAGTTAAACGTTAATAAAGAAGAAATTATAGATTTTGACTTATATTTATATGAGTATGAAAAAGGAAGTATAATTGGATTAAATGACGAGTTTATATCTATGGGAAGATTAGACGACTTACAAATGATTCATGCAGGAATAGAAGCATTAATAAATGCTAAAACAACTAATGGAACAAATGTAATGGTTTGTTATGATAATGAAGAGATAGGTAGTTCAACAAAACAAGGTGCAGACTCTGACATGCTTTCAAATATCTTAGAGAGAATAGTTTTATCATTAGGAAAAGAAAGAGAAGAATTTTTTAGAGCATTAGCGAAATCATTTATAATATCAGCAGATAATGCTCATGCTATTCATCCAGCTGATCCAGGAAAGCATGACCCAACAAGTAGACCACTTATAAATAAAGGACCAGTTATAAAAGTAAATGCAAATCAAGCATATACAACTGATGCAGATTCAGATGCAGTATATGAAATGGTTTGTAAAAAAGCTGGAGTTCCAGTTCAAAAATTTGTTAATCGCTCAGACTTGAGAGGTGGATCAACAATAGGACCAATAAATTCAACTCATATAAATATACGTTCAGTTGATATTGGAAACCCTACTTTAGCAATGCACTCTATAAGAGAGTTAGCTGGAGTGGATGACCACACTTATGTTATGAAATCATTTTTAGAGTTTTATAATTTATAATTAGTAAAATAGAAAGCTATCCAATAGGTAAAATATAACTTATGGGATAGCTTTTTTGTTTTTAAAATTTTATATTGATTTTTTTATTTAAAGTTGGAAGAATTGCTAAAATCATAAGAGAAATAATAAGTGTTATTGTTACTTTATTAAGTTGAAAATCATTTTTATAGGAAACATATGTTATTAATAAAACGCAAGCCCCTACTAAAAAATGAAGTATTTTTTGAGTCATAATAAATTTATTTTTATTTTTTATTTTAGCTCCACTAGATTCAAATGTATCAGCTAGTTTTTTCCAAGGCATGAAAAATGCAAAGAAAAATTGTAGTCCTGCTAATAAGAGTAAAATTATAACAAGTATATTTGACATTATTTACCTCCTATTTCATATTAAATTTTATTATAATTATAAACTTAATTCATATTACAATCAAATTTTAATTTGAATATAGGATTTCAAGTTGAATTTATTATAAATACGTGAATTAAGAAGTTGGTTCGAATGAGAATAGTATGAAAATGATTAATTACTTTATAACATGTCAATAATTTTTTTAAGATAGTGTTTATAAAGGAGTGAGTTTATGATATATATATTTTTTTCATTATTGGTAGTGTTGACCTTTATAATTTTATATTTTAATAATAAATTAGTATATAAATACAAATTTTTAAAAGATTGTATAAAAATAAATAAAAGTAGTAAGAGTGCTACAATTATTGCTCAAGAGATAGCATTGGAGACTTCAGCAGTAGATTATTCTTTAAATTCAAAAATAAAAACTGTCACTGTGGACAGAAATTATAAAAATATTAAAAAAGTATATGAAAAAATAAAAAATAATCCTAGAGCGTCTGTTATTAGTGGAAGTCAATGGATTATTGATAATATATATATAATACATAAAGAATATAAAAATTTAAAACAAAGCTTAAAAAGAAAAAACCTAAAAAAATTACCAAGAATAAAAGATGGCATATTTAGTGGATTTCCAAGAGTGTATGTTTTAGCTTTAAATTTTATAAATGATAGATTAGCATATATTGATGAAAATACAATCACAGAGTTTATTGAAGAGTATGAAAAAGAAAATCAATTAACAATGGATGAAATTTGGTATTTTCCAATTATGATAAAAGTAGTAATAATACAATATATAGATAAGTTATCAGAAGAAATTTATTCTCAGATTAACAGTTTAGAAAAAGCTTTAGATATATATAATAAAAGCTTAGAAAAAAAGAATATAAATACATTGATTAAAGATAAAGATGTTGATAAAGAAACTATACTAAAATTATTAACAATTTTAAAAGATACAGGTAAAGATGATGAAAAAATAACATTAGAATTAAAAGAATTAGTTAAATCTATAGAAGTAAATTCAGTTTTAAGTGAAATAAATATTTATAAAAAAGAAAATTTAAGAAATATGTTATTATCAAATTCAGTAAATTCACTAATAGAAACTTCAAAGCTAAATTGTAGATATGTATTTGAAAAAGTTTCTAATGTAGAGAAAATACTAAGTAAAGATTACTTTTATAATCAAATGGATTTTCAATCAAAAGACCAGTATAGAAGAATTATTTCTCTTATATCCTTAAAAAATGATATAAGAGAAAGTTATATTGCTGAAAAGGCTATGAAGTGTAAGGAAGTAAGCGAAAGGGAAGAATTTAAAAATCATATTGGTTATTATTTAATAGATGAGGGTAGAGATAAGTTAAATGATATATTAAAAATAAAATATAGTGGATTTGAAAAAATAAAAAGAATGATAAAAGGTAAAGCAGTTATAAGTTATTTATTACTTATATTTATTTTTACAGCAATAAATATAATAACTTTCCTTTATGCAATACCAGGTAAGACTGAATATACTTATAAAATTATTTTAGCAACTATATTTTTAATTATACCTATGAGTGATGTAGCTATAAGAGGGTTGAATTTTACTATTATGAGAATAAATAAGCCGTATACATTACCTAAATTGAATTTAGAGAATATACCCTATGAATATTCAACATCAGTCATAATACCAACAATAATAAATAATAAAAAAAGAGCAAAAGAACTTTTAGAAAATATTGAACAGTATTATTTAGGAAATAAAGATGAAAACATATTTTTTGTTCTTTTAGGAGATTTGAAAGATAGTAAAAAATTAAATTTAGAAGATGATGATGACATAGTAAATTTTACATTAGAGGAAGTAAAAAAATTAAATTTAAAATACTGTAAAAATAAAAAAGAACAGTTCTTTTTTTTATGTAGACATAGAGTATTTAATGAGGGTGAAAATTTATATATAGGGTACGAAAGAAAAAGAGGTAAAATAGTTGAATTTAATCAACTTTTAATGGGAAATGAAGAAACAACTTTTAGAATAATAAGTGGAGATTTAAAAAATCTAAGAAAGGTTAAATATGTAATAACACTAGATAGTGATACTAAATTACCTATGAATGGAGCTAAAAAATTAATAGGTACATTGGCACACCCTTTAAATAAAGGATACATTGGTTCTAATGGTAAAGTTATAAGAGGATATGGATTACTTCAACCAAGAATAAGTATCAGTTTAGCTAGTAGCAATAAAACTATTTTTTCAAAATTATTTTCAGGAGAATGTGGAATTGATATTTACACTACAGCAGTTTCAGATGTATATCAAGACTTATTTAAAGAGGGTATATTTACAGGAAAGGGCATATATGATTTAGATATATTTTGCAAAACTTTAGACAATAAAATTCCTGAAAATACCGTCTTAAGCCATGACCTTTTAGAGGGAAGTTATTTAAGATGTGGACTTGTAAGTGATGTAGAACTTATAGATGATTATCCAAGTTTCTACAATGCGAATTCTAAAAGAAAACATAGATGGGTTAGAGGAGATTGGCAACTAACACCTTGGTTATACAGTGATGATATAAACTTACTTTCCAAATGGAAAATACTAGATAACTTAAGAAGAAGTTTAGTTTCAATATTTTTAATTTTAAGTTTAATACTTATAACGTTTAAAATATTGCCAGGAAATGTAGGTTATTGGCTAATGCTAATTATTTTATGGCCATTTACTTCATTCCCTAGTAATTTATTTAATTTTGTAAAAAACGTTAGTAAAGGATCTATTTTAAAAGAAGAGTTTATTTTAGTGAGAGAAAGTTTCTTTAGGTCTTTATTAATATTGATTTTTTTACCTTATGAAGCATATTTAAATTTAGATGCCATAATTAGAACTATATATAGAAAGAATTTTTCTCATAAAAATTTATTACAATGGCAAACCTCTGACTATGTAGAGAGAACTTCAAAAAGAAATTTTACTACATATTTAAATACAATGTTTCAATCAATTTTAATAGGAATAGGAATTTTGCTCATAAATGTATTGCTAAATCAGAGTAATATTTTATTAATACTAGTAACAGCTCTTTGGATAATGGCTCCATTAATTGCGTATTTAATAAGTATTCCTAAGAAAACAAAAAAATATATTTTAAATAATGAAGATGAAATTTTGATAAGAACAATTTCAAGAAGAACATGGGCTTATTTTGAGGATTTTATAGATGAAAGATGTAACTATATAGGTGTAGATAATTATCAGGAGGACCCAGGTAAAAAGTTAGCTTATAGGACATCACCTACTAATATAGGAATGTGCATAATTTCCAATATAGTAGCCTTAGATTTAGGATATATAAATATAATTCAAGCAACTGAAAGAATAGAAAAAACAATAGAAAATATAAACACATTAGAAAAATATAAAGGACATTTATTTAATTGGTATGATAGCTCAAATAAAAAAGCTTTAAATCCTAAATATGTATCTACAGTTGATAGTGGAAATTTAATAACTTATTTGTATACTACTTATGAAGGTTTGAATGAAAATTTAAATACACCTATCATGGAAAAAATAATTTTAGGGTTAAGAGATATTTTAAATTTAACTATAGGGGAAATAAAAGATATAGAATGTAATCATTACTTTTATTTTATGGTTAAAGATAATTTAAATAATAGGTGTAAAGATTTATTGACATTTAAAACTATGATTTCTAATATAATTTGCAATACAGAAGAACTTTTAAGTGAACATGAAGGTAGGAATGAAGAAGGAAAGTTCTACTGGTGCAATAAATTAATAAATCATTGTAAAATGCAACTTAAATATATAAATGAAGTATTTCCATTTATAAAAGAATTAGAATTATATGACAATATGACCATAGCAAATCTTACGACGAGATTTGTGAATTCTCCTATAACTGCTTATAAAGATATAGTTAAGGAAGCTTTAAAAGAAGTATCAAGTAAAGAAGGCATAGATATATTATTAAAAACCAATTTTAGTGTTGATAAAATAATATCTAGAATCAATTGTTTAAATGAAAAAATAATAACAATGTGTGAAGATATGGATTTCTCATTTTTATATGATAGTAAAAGAGGGTTATTATCTATTGGATTTGATTTAGAAAAAGAAAGTTTAACTAACAATTATTATGATCTTTTAGCTTCAGAAGCGAGAAATGCATATTTTATAGCTATTTGTAAAAGAGATATACCAGTGGAAAGCTGGTTTAGTCTTGGAAGATTATTAGGTGGAAAAAGTAATAATAAAGGATTGATGTCTTGGTCAGGAACAATGTTTGAGTATTTTATGCCAAGATTAGTAATGAAAAATTATGAAAATACGCTTATAGACGAAAGTTATAAATATGCTCTTAAAAATCAAATTGATTATGGTAAAAAACTAAAACTACCCTTTGGAATATCAGAAAGTGCATATTATGAATTTGACAAAGATTTAAACTATCAGTATAAAGCTTTTGGTGTACCTAAAATAGCATTAAAAAATTATAACGATAAAGAAGTTGTAATAGCACCTTATGCAACTATATTATCATTAATGGAAAATAAAAAATGTGCAATAGAAAATTTAAATATTCTTATAGAAAATGATGTATATGGAAAATATGGTTTATATGAAGCTGTAGACTACACAAAAAATAGGGCTGAAACAGAGAATAGTAATGGAAAAATAGTTAAAAGTTATATGATACATCATTTAGGTATGTCTATTATGGCTATAGACAATGTATTAAATGAAAATATATTACAGAAATATTTTCATGAAAATCCTATTATTAAAGCTAATGAATTATTGCTTCAAGAAAAAAGAAGTAAAAAAATCATCTATGATAATAAGTATAATGTAGGTAATATTGATATTTTAAATAGTAGTAGTCATATAGAGAAAATACCACCAAGAACGGTAAAAAATATATTAGAAGATCCAATGAAATTTACTATTATGTCAAATAAAAATTATTCTTTAGTTATGTCAAGCACTGGCTTTGGATACTCTAAGTTTGACGAAATTTTAGTAAATAGATATAGAAACACTATGCCAGAAAATAGTAGTGGAGTTTTCTTTTATTTAAAAGAAATAAAAAGAGATAGATATGTTTCAACAACTTATGAACCAATTAGAGAAGATTATGAAAGATATAGTGCTTGTTTTTATTTAGATAGAGCAGAATTTTTTAGAAATGATGAAGATATGCTAGTAAAGACAACTGTTTTTATTCATAAAGATGAAAATATGGAAGTAAGAGCTGTGAAAATTTACAATAAGGGTAATGAAAAGAAAGTATTGGAATTAACAAGTTATTGTGAAATTGTACTTCAAAGTTATGAAGGGGATTTGTCACATCCCGCCTTTGGTAATTTATTTATTAAAACAAATTATTATGAAGATGATGAAATTGTTGTGGCAAATAGAAGAGTTAGAAACAAAAAAGAAAAAAGCCCTTATGTAGCTCAATGTTTAATTGGAGATAGTGAAAATATAGGCGCCTTAGAATTTGAAACTTCAAGGGAGAAGTTTATAGGAAGATGTAGAAATAAAAAAGAACCAATAGCGTTAATAGATAATGAAAAGTTAAGTAGTTCGGTTGGGGCAGTTTTAGATCCTATAATTTCATTAAGAAGAAGATTTGAAATAGGTAGTAAGGATACTATAGAATTCTATTTTATAAGTGCTGTAAGTTTTGATAAAACTAAATGTGTGGATTTAATAAAAAAATATAAAGATATTAATAAGATTAAAAGTTCACCAATTCTATGCAAAGAACATATTCAACAACAACTTTTAAATTTAAATATCACAACTTTACAAGCAAATTTATATCAAGATTTTTTAACTAATATAGTATTAACGCAAGAAGATAATAAAGACAAATTTGAAAATATAGTAAAACCACAAGGCAAAAAAGCAGATTTATGGAAATATGGAATTTCAGGTGATATTCCTATAATGGTTGTAGAGATATATAAAGAATCACATTTATATTTGTTAAGACAGATAATTGATTGTCATAAGTATCTTACTACAAATAAATTAAAAATAGATTTGGTTATAGTCAATAGAGAGTGTAGCTCCTATGAGATGCCTATAATGGAAACTATAAATAATATAATAGTAAAAAATGAAATTGAATATTTAAAAGATAAAGATGGAGGAATTCATATAATATCCAATATATCAGATGAAGACTTTAATCTAATAAAATTTATTTCTGCATTGTATTTTGATGGAGGTAATGGTGATGTTTTTGAACAAATTAAGCATAGTAAATTTAAAAAAGACCTTACACCTCAAATATTATTAAAAATTATAAGCGAAAAAAAATATGAAAAATCTAAACGATTCAATTTAGTTAGAAATAAAATGGTAAAAGACCTAGAATTTTTTAATGGATATGGCGGCTTTTCTGATAATGGAAAAAGCTATACAATTGTCATTAAAAATAGTAATCCTACTCCAATGCCATGGATAAATGTTATAGCTAATAAAGATTTTGGGTTCATAATATCAGAAGTTGGTTCTAGTTATACATGGTATAAAAACAGTAGAGAAAATAAATTAACATCATGGAATAATGATTCTGTAATAGACCAATCAGCAGAAAATATTTATTTATGTGATAATGATGAGATTTGGAATATTACTAGACCAACTTATGAAGATAAAGATGATGAAGTTATTGTTAAACACGGAATGGGATTTTCAAAATTTGTAAAAGAAAATAGAGGTATATATACTGAATCTACATTTTTTGTGCCTCAGGATAAAAATATAAAAATAATAAAAATTAAATTGTGTAATACAACTAATAAGAAAAGAAGTTTTAAGTTAGGATATTATGGTGAATTAGTTTTAGGTGATGTAAGGGATAAAACATATAGAACTATAGTAACAAATATAAATAATTTAGATGGATACATTACAGCAGATAATTTTTACAATGAGAATTTTAAGGAGACCAAATGTTATCTTGCGTTTAGTGAAAAAAACACTATATTAACAGGTCATAGGGATAACTTTTTGGGATATAATGGTGACATTAAAGAACCTGATGGACTTAGAAATATTACATTAGAAAGTTCTTGTGGAAAAGGGTTAAATCCATGTTTAGCAGGAATCACTTCTATTGAATTAAATGAATCTGAAAAAAAATTTATAACAATAATGTTAGGGGCAGAAGAAACTATATTAGATATAGAAAAGCGAATAAAATATTTTAGAAAGTTAGAAAATGTAGATATTGAATTAGAAAGGTCCAAAAAATATTGGAGTGATAAATTAGAACTAACACAAGTGAAAACAGAAGATAGAAGTTTAGACATAATGGTAAATGGGTGGCTTTTATATCAAAGTCTAGGTTGTAGAATTTGGGCTAGAACTGCATTTTATCAATGTGGAGGTGCTTTTGGGTTTAGAGATCAGCTACAAGATGTTATGTCAATTATATATTTCGATAAGTCTATTACTAAAAATCAAATACTTTATTCAGCTTCATATCAGTTTGAAGAAGGAGATGTTATGCACTGGTGGCACCCATACAGTGAATGTGGTATAAGAACTAAGTTTAGTGATGATTTGTTGTGGCTACCATATGTAGTTTGTGATTATATAGAAAGAACTGGAGATATTTCTATTTTAGATGATGAAGTAAGATATATAAAAGGCGAACCTTTAAAAGATGATATAGATGAATTTTATGGGAAAGTAAAAAAATCTCATAGAAAAGGAACTATATACGAGCATTGTATAAAAGCCATAGAAAAATCATTGAAATTTGGAATACATGATTTGCCTTTAATGGGAAGTGGTGATTGGAATGATGGAATGAGCACCATTGGCAATAAAGGTAATGGAGAAAGTGTTTGGCTTGCATGGTTCATATATTCGGTACTAGATAACTTTAAATATTTATGCAAAGAAAAAGGTGATTTAAATCTATATGAAAAATATGCTGGTGTTATGGAAAAACTTAAAGTGGCTGTAGAAAAAAATGGATGGGATGGAAATTGGTATAAGAGAGCATATTTTGATGACGGGACTCCATTAGGTTCTAGTGAAAATGATGAATGTAGAATTGATTCAATAAGTCAATCTTGGAGTGTAATATCTAAATGTGCAGATACATCAAGAGCAAAGGAAGCTATGAGTAACTTATACAGGTACTTAATAAACAAACAAGAAGGCATAATAATGCTTTTAACTCCATCTTTTGATAAATCAAACTTAGAACCAGGCTATATAAAAGGTTATATTCCAGGCGTTAGAGAAAATGGTGGGCAGTATACTCATGGTGCTATTTGGACTATACTAGCATATGCTGTTTTAAATGAAGGAGAAAAGGCTGTAGAACTTTTCAATATGATAAATCCAATAAATCACAGCAAAGATTTTAGTACTGCTAATAAATATAAAGTCGAACCATATGTGATGTGTGCAGATGTGTACTCTTCATTTCCTCATAATGGAAGAGGAGGATGGACCTATTATACAGGAAGTGCTTCATGGATGTATAAAGTAGCCATAGAGGCAATATTAGGATTTAGACTTAAAGATGGGAAAGGATTTACAATAGAACCTTTAAAAAACATACCTTTTAAAAAATATACTATAACGCATAAAACAGATAAGAGCACATATATAATAAATGTGGAGTACGGTGAAGAAAATGGAATTTACTTAGACGGGAATTTAATAAAAAGTAATTTTATAAGATATGAGAATGGTGAACATAGCTTAATTTATAGAATTAAAAATCAATAAAAATGGTATGTAAAAAATTAATCAAATGAAGGTGTATTTCAAAGTAGAATTTTATTTTGATAAGACACCTTCATTTTTGTAGTGTTAATAAAAATTAGTTTATATATAATGAAAAACAGAAATAAGAACTATACTAATTTAGATGTTAGAGTACTAGAACCAATACTAGGTATAGAAATATTAGGGCAAATATTAATTTTAGGTTTCTGTCTATCGTTATTTAAAGAAATAGAGCCTTTGATTGTATAGGATTCTTTAGTACAAGTATCACTAAAAATTACGTGCACTTTTATAAAGTAATCATAATTATTACTTTTTCCTACTTTAGTTATTTTAATTATATCGCATTCACTATCAAAGCCCATGTCAACAGCTAATTTTACGTATTTATTTTGAAGTTTTTTAGAAGTGAGTTTATCATATGAATTTTTGGTCATATAAGGTTTGACTCTTGATAAAAATGAGTCTTTAGGATATATGGAATTATGTTGTAATACAATGGGAATTTCATCATTTTTAAAAGAATATATACTGTTTAGAAAGTCCTCAATGACTAGTTGCTGTTTAGTAGGAGTAGGAGTAGATCCAAAAAGAAAAATAGTGGAAAAAATATACAATATAACTATAAAAAATTTGAAATTTTTCAAGTTACCACTCCTTAGCCTTTTAATAATCATTATATCAACTGTGGAGTAATTATCTTCAATAAAATATAAAAATTTACATTATTAACATGAAATTAATCTTTAAAGTAAATAAAAATATCTTAAAATAAGTGTAGAACTTATTTTAAGATATAAAAAAAGTATATACTAATCTTCTTTATTTTCAGTAGTAGGTATATCTTCTCCACGATTATAAGTATAATCAAATTCTGCATTAGATATATTATTTGCTACAATAGGATTAGTAACATTGTCTGGAAGTTCTATATAATCTTTTTTTGAAAAACATTTAGTTTTATTAAGTGGTGCATCCAAATAGTTTCTTAAGTTAGGTGCATAATTTGTTTTCTTATCTTTAGTCATATAATCAACTCCTTATTTGTATAAAAATGAAATAATTTATTAGTGGTTCATAATTATTTTGGCTATAAATAAAAAAAAAATACTAAATTAATAAAAAACATTGACCAAAACAAATATCAGGAGTATACTGTTATAAAATCATAAATCTATGAAGAGAAGTAAGTAAACTTAAAAACAAATTTAAAGAGAGTGATAGACGGTGGAATTATCACAATTATGATTAAGTTGAATGGGTCTCTGAGAGCAAAGGCGAAATACATAGTAGTCTTTGACGTGTCCTCACGTTATAGAGGTAGGATATTATTATGTATCTAAGAGTAGAGTAGCTTTTAAAGCTAAAATTAGGTGGTACCGCGTTATTGACGCCCTATAGATTAATTCTATAGGGCTTTTGTTTTTTTATTTAAAATAAAAAATTATATGTAATAAGAATTAATTTTAAAATATATATTGGAGGTATTGATTATGGAAGAAAAAAGAAAAGTTATATTTAGTGGAATTAAACCATCAGGTGATTTAACATTAGGAAACTATTTAGGAGCTATAAAAAATTGGGTTAAACTTCAAGAAGAATATGAGTGCTATTTTTGTGTAGTAGATTTACATGCTATTACAGTTCAACAAAAGCCAGCAGATCTTAGAAAAAGAACTTTAGAAATTTTAGCTATTTATATAGCATCAGGAATTATTCCAGAGAAAAATACTATGTTCATACAATCACATGTACCAGCACACAGTGAATGTTCATGGCTTTTAACTTGTAATAGCTATATGGGTGAGCTTTCAAGAATGACTCAGTATAAAGATAAAGCAAAGAAAAGTGGAGATAGTATAAGTGCAGGTTTATTTAACTATCCAGTGTTAATGGCAGCAGACATACTTTTATATCAAAGCGATGTAGTACCTGTTGGAATAGACCAAGTACAGCACTTAGAACTTGCAAGGGATATTGGAGAGAGATTTAATAAAACCTATAGTCCAACATTTAAAATTCCAGAGGCATATGTTCCAAAAGCAGGTGCTAAAATAATGGATTTACAAAATCCAGAAAAGAAAATGTCAAAATCAGAAGAAAATCCAAATTGCTATATATTAATAATGGACCCACCAGATGTAATTAGAAAGAAAATTTCAAGAGCAGTTACAGATAGTATCGGTGAGGTAAGATATAGTGATGAGCAACCAGGTGTTAAAAATTTAATGACAATATTAGGTGCTATAAAAAATATGACTATGGAAGAAATAGAAGAAAAATATAAAGGTCAAGGATATGCACAATTTAAAAAGGATGTAGGGGAAGCTATAGTAGAAGAATTAGAGCCAGTTCAAACTAAAGTAAAAGAGTTATTAGAAAATAAAAAAGAACTTGAAGAAATTTATACAAAAGGTGCGGAAAAAGCAAGATATGTAGCTAATAAAACCCTTTCAAAAATGAAAAGAAAAATAGGATTTATTCAAATGTAAAAAAACAGCTTTAAAGCTGTTTTTTTATTTTTAATTATCATATTTAAAATCTTTAGATTATAGTGTTTAAAATTTTTTAATGAGCAATTATAAAAATAACATTCAATATTATGAATTAATGATTACTAACAAGCAAATAATAGACAAAGAAAACAAAGAAAGGAGGAAGTTAGTCAAAACTATTGATATTTTATAAAAAATGGATAAATTAAAGGAGTAAAAAAGAAAAATTATAAGTATTTATAGGCCTTTGACAACGACTATATAGTGAATGATAAATCGGTAAATTTAGATATATATTTTACTATTTTTATAGTAGAAATTTTTATTATTTTTAGTTTTTTATATTTTTATATGGATAGAAATAGTGTAATAGATTTTATTATGCTTGGAGCCATGTCTTTAATTATTATTATTTCATATTTAAAAGGTACTATTTGGGGAATGTTGAGTAGTGCTTTTGTTATATTTATTTATGCTACATATTTTATATACACTAATATAACTTTATCAAAAACTATAGAATTAAATGTTTATTTGTGGTTATTTTTTATACCTATAATTTCGTTTACTATAGGAAAAATATCTTACAACATAAATGAGTTACAGGGGTTGGAAAAGGAATTAAAAGAAGAAGTTGATGAGTTGATAACTATAGATAAAGAAACAGGATTAGGTAATAGCAGAGGTTTTTATAATGATTTAGAAAGAGAAATAATTAGGTCGAAAAAATATAATAGACCTTTTGTATTAATGATTATTAAAATAACTTATTATGATGAACTTTTAAGCTATTTTGGAAAAGAAAAAATTAAAAAATTATTTAATATGATAAGTAAATCTATAGTTAAATCAGCAAGGATAGAAGATACGAAGTACATGTTAAATGAAAACACTTTTGCTGTATTATTAATTGAAACTAATCTTAAAGAATCTAATGTAATTAGTGAAAAAATAAGAAAAAATATAGAAAATCTAGATTTAAAATCTAAAAATAAAGATAAAAATATAAATTTGGAAATGAAAATTTCAACAGTAGAATATAAAAATGATATAAAAAATGCCTTTGAATTTAAAGAAATGGCTGATAAGGAATTAGAATATGATGTTTAAGAAATATATATTAATTTTATTAGCATTTTTTATAACTACATGTTCTTTAGGAATAGATACAAAAGCAAAAGAAGATTATTTAAATGTACTAATCGTTTATGATACAAAAGTAGAATTTAGTTATAATAGAAATATTTTAAATTCCATTTCAGAATTGATGGGTGCTTTTAATACAAAAGTTGAAACAGTGGACATAAAAGAATATAAAAAAAATTATCTAGAAAATTATGATTATGTATTTTCAGTAATAATAGATAAAGACGTTAATAATGAAGAATTTATATACGATATAAAGAAATTTGATAAAACAATTTGCTGGATTGGAAATGGAATAGAGAAACTGGTAGAGAATAATGAAAATTATAGTATTAGATTTACACCTAAGACTGTAGACTTAAAAGAAATATATTATTTTGCAAATGGAGAAAAGGATAAAACATTAAAGAAATTTACAATAGATAAATATGGAGAAATAAATATTATAGATAATATCAATGAAGAAATAATAATACATTCTTATTTTAGTGATGGAAAGCAGCAGTATCCGTATGTAGTAAATGAAAAAAATCTTTGGTATATTTCTTTAATACCTAGTGAAAATATTTTATTTTTTATATTTTCAGACATGTTAAATGAAATTTTTAATGTAGAAAATATTAATGAACAAAAGATATTTATAAGAATAGAAGATGTTCATCCTTTTAGGGATATTTATGAGTTAAGAAAAATCGCAGATTACTTATATGATGAAAATGTACCTTTCATAGTGGCACTTATTCCAGCTTATATAGATACTAAAACAGGATATGAAAATTATATAACAGATAAACCAGAGTTTATAAATACTATAAAGTATTTGCAAGATAAAGGTGGCACTATAATACTTCATGGATATAATCATGGAAATTTTAAAGATAAAGAAGGTGGGGAAGACTACGAGTTTTGGAATGGTGTAAAGGATAGTCCAGTAACATGGGATGTAGAAGAATATGTTGATAAGAATTTAAGTAAAGCAGTTATAGATTGTGTAAAAAATGGTATATATCCATTAGGTTTTGAAGCTCCACATTATGGAATAGATTCAAGAGGATATTCATCTATAAAAAAACATTTTTCAACATATGTTGGTGCATATCAAAGTAGTGATAAACAATTTACAACAACAAGTTATCCTTATATTTTAAGAAATACAAAGAACTTTAATTGTCTTATTCCAGAAAATTTAGGATATATAGATAATGAAGATATTTTATGGAAAGATAAATTAGAAGAAAATTATGACATATTAAATTTGGTTAGAGGACACACTGGAGGGATGTTTTTTCATCCTTATTTAGATATTGAATATTTAAAGGAATCTGTTGAATTTCTAAAAAGTAAAAATGTAAGTTTTTTAGATTTAAAAAAGTATGACAATTGGATTGAGTTTAATGATATAACTATTAAATCAAAAGATGGAAATATATCCGTAGAAAATAGACTTAAAGAAGGTAGTCTTGATGAAGAACACAACAATAAATATGTAGAAAAAATAAATAAAATATTAGCAATAATTGTAGGTATATTTTGTATAATATTTTTCATTATATATTTATATTTTAAAAACATAAATAAGAAAAAATTTTTAAGGTGATCTAATGGAAAATTTAACATTAATAGATTATTTATTTCTTTATTCACTTATATCTATATGGTTAGTACTTTTAATAAATATATTGTTAGCTACAAATGGATATATGTATTACATGAAAATAAATAAGATTAAAATACAACTTATAGAAGATAAAAAGTGTCCTTTTGTTTCTATATTGGTTCCAGCCCATAATGAAGAAAAAGTAATATATAAAACAGTTAGAGCATTATTACTTTTGAATTACCCTAAAGATAAAATGGAACTTATAGTTATAAATGATAATTCTAATGATAATACTGCTGAAGAATTAAAAAAAGCAAAAAAAGAATTTCCAAATTACAATTTTACTATCATAACTACAGATAGTATAACTGGTGGAAAGGGAAAATCTAATGCATTAAATTTAGGTTATAAAAAAACTAAAGGTGAATATATAGCAGTATATGATGCAGATAATACTACAGAAAAAAACGCTCTTAAATATTTAATAACTAGAATACATAATGATAAAACTTTAGGGGCAGTAATAGGAAAATTTAGAACAAGAAATAGAGATAGAAATGTATTGACGAAATTTATAAATATTGAAACTTTGAGTTTTCAATGGATGGCTCAGGCTGGAAGATGGAATCTTTTAAAATTATGTACTATACCTGGTACTAATTTTGTTATAAAAAAATCTATACTAAAAAGGTTAGGTGGGTGGGATGAAAAAGCTATATCCGAAGATACAGAAATAAGTTTTAGAATTTATAAAATAGGTTATAAAATAGCATTTATGCCACTTGCAGTAACTTGGGAACAAGAACCTGAAACAATTAGGGTATGGTTTAAACAAAGAACACGGTGGGCAAAAGGAAATATATATGTACTTAACAAATATCTTATAAAAATATTTAAGGAAAAACCATCAAAGATTTTATTTGATGTAATATATTTCTTTTTAGTGTATTTCTTATTTTTATCATCAGTACTTATATCTGATGGAATATTTATATTAAGTATATTTACAAACTTAAAAACAAGTATAAATGGAAATCTTAATATATTATGGATATTAGCTTATATACTGTTTATTTTAGAAGTTGCTATAACATTAACAATGGAAAAAGGGCAGGGAACGTTTAAAAATATAATTTTAATACCGATAATGTACTTTACATATTGTCAGATGTGGTTAATAGTAGCAGTCAATAGCTTTATTCAATACATAAAAGATATAGTTTTAAAAAGAGAAGTTAAATGGTACAAAACAGAAAGGTTTTAATATATTTACGTTAATCATGAAATTAATTTGAAAAATTAAATCTACAAAGGAGGGATAATGTGAAAAAAATTGTTACATTGTTTATTACGATTTCTATTATATTTTCCCATATAGCTTTTGCTCAAGATTTCAATGAGGAAATTATAGGTAAAAATTTTCATTTTACTCAGGAAATAAAAAATATAGGAGTGAATTCAACGGAAAGTGTTTTTTTTACTGTTGATAAAAAGTGGGAAATTCAAGATGGATACTTAAACTTGATTTTAAGTAAAAGTGAACTTATAAATGAAGATGAATCAACATTAACTATAGTGGTAAACAAAACTCCTATATATTCAACAAAATTAAATGAAACAAAAGATTATAAAGAAACTATAAGAATACCAATACCTAAAGAAAACATAATACAAGGTTTTAATGAAATACAAATAAAAACATATAAAAGAATAAGTGAAAAACCTTGTGAGGATGATATTAACTCAGCAAATTGGATAGTATTTTATGAAGATTCTTTTATACATTTAGATTTTAAAGAACTAAAAGATTATAATTCCTTGCAAGATTTTCCATATCCATACATAAAAGAAAGTGATATAAAATCAAGTGTTAATATTATTATTCCAGATGATTTTACAGAAGGTGAAATAACTTCATCAATGATTATTTCAGGGTATATTGGAAGGTTGTCACAATTTAAAGAGTTTACCTGTAATTTATTAAAAACATCAAACATTAATGAGGTGAAAAATAATAATTTAATATATATAGGTTCTTTAAATAGTGCGCCTAAAGAAATATCAGAACTTTTGACAGAAAAAGAAAAAAATAATTTATCTAAAGAGGCAATTTTAAAAGAGGTTAATTCACCTTATGAGCATACTAAAAAGCTTCTTTTAATTGTAAGTGAAAATGATGAAATGCTTAAAAAAGCTACTAAATTTATTTTAAATGGAATGTTAGTAGAGAATACTAAAGAACAAGTTGTAGTTATAAATGAGAGTACTAAAGTTTTAGATTTAAATAAGAAAAAAAATACTGATATTTCATTAAAAGATTTAGGATATGATCATATATTATTAGAAGGACCATTTGCTAAAGAAACTAAATTCTCACTATCAATACCTAAAAATAGAACTATAGAAAAGGATTCAAATGTAATTTTAAAGTTTAAATATGCTAAAAATTTAGATTTTGATAGGTCTTTGGTAACTATATATGTTAATGAAATACCTATAGGAAGTCATAAAATGTATATGGATAAAGCAGATGATGACGAACTTAAAGTTACTATACCAGAAAGTCTTAGAAATACAAATTCATATGATATTAAAGTGAAATTTAATTTAGAAGTTAAAGATTTAATCTGTGATACTACTGGAAAGGATACACCATGGGCATATATATCTAATGAATCCTGTGTGCATTTACCTTATAAAGATAGTAAAAAGTTAATATTTGAAAATTATCCATACCCATTTGTAAGAGAGGGAAATTTTGATGATGTTATAGTAGTAATACCAGATAATATAAATGATGAAAATATGAAAAGTTTATCATCTATTGTTGCATACATAGGGCAAGATTTAGAAAGTAATAATGGCAATATTAATGTAATTAAATCCTCTAATTTTAAAGGAGATTATAAAAATAAAAATTTAATATATTTAGGAACTCCCAATGATAATATAGCTATAAAAGAAATAAATGAGAAATTAAACATTAAATTTAATGAAAGTTTTACTGCTTTTGAATCTAATGATAAAATTCAATTTACTGAAAATTATGGGAAGAATATAAGTGCTATACAACTTATAAAGTCACCATATAACAAAGATAAAGCAATAATGGTTGTAACATCTCCAAATAATGAAAGTCTAAGCTATAGTGAAAAGTATTTGACTAATAATAATTTATTGAAAAAGCTTAAAGGAGACGGGGCAACAATAGATAAAGATGGAAAAATTCAGAATGAGTATTATCAAGATGTAGATAAAAATATAGAAGATAATTGTTTTGAAAAATTTAAAATTGATAAAAATACAAAGATATTAGCTATATTTTTTACTTTTATATTACTTATGGTATTAGGAACTGCTGTATTTACATATAAGAAATATAAGAATTAAAAAGAGGTGAAATATGTATTAAAAAGAATTTTATAAGTAGCATTTTAGTTGTAATTATCATAAGTTTCATGTTCATAATTATTAAAATATTTATTTTTAATAATTCAGTAATGCCAAAAGAGCCATTAAATATTACAAAGGAGAAAATAAAAAGTGGAAATTTATCTGTTGATTATGAAATAGATAAAGTTTTAGAGGATGTTGAAATTTTAAAATTAAATACTGTGAATGTACCTGTGATTATAAATATAAAAACATTAACAGATAGTGATATGAGCATAGACAAAAATAGTATGGAGAAGGCTAAAAAAATTATTAAAAAATTAAAGAAAAAAAATATAAACGTAATATTAGAAGCTTACCCATGGATTAATGATGGAAAAGATTATGAAACAGAGTGGAATCCCAATAACATAGATTTGTTTTTTTATAATTGGGAACATAAAGTACTTTTGCCTTTAATTGAAGAAATAGCAAACCCATATAAAGTTTTTGCGTTAAATACTGCTTCAAATTTTTCTCAAATGGAAAAGTATGAAGAGAAGTGGTGTTACCTTATACAAAATATTAAAAGCAAATATAAAGGGCTTACGACATATAGAACTAGTTGGTGGTATACAGCAAGTTGGGATAAAGTTAGTGAGGAAAAATATAGAGATAAGCTTGAAAATAGAGTATTTAATAATGTGGATTTTATAAGTATAGCAGCATATTTTGAGCTTAGTAATAAAAATATAAATTCAAAGGATGAACTAGTAAAATATATAGAGGAAACAAAGGCACATAATAGAAATCAAAATATAAAAAAAGAAATATATAATTTTTATAAAATGTGGGAAAAACCAATATTTTTTGGTGAATTAGGATTCCCTAAACTAGAAGGAGCATCTAAAGAACCATGGAACGTACAAGTTTCTAAAAAATTAAATACTCAAGAACAGGTAGTGGGTTTTTTAGCTTATAAAGAAGTTTTTGAGGATGAACCATGGCAGTTAGGATTTTCTATATTTGCTATAGGTAAAGATGATAATACAAAAGTATATTATCCATCTAGGGAAACAAAAAAAGTAATTAAAGATTGGTATAAAAAGAGAAACTAAAAATAAAACTATATAATTTAAAATCTGTTAGTGTGAATTTTCCATTAAGCTTGTATTCTTATAATAATTGGGTTAAATTTTAAAAGTATAATTTTAATTTAGCCCAATTAAAATTTATGGTATATCAATGTTTATAAAAGTAGATTTTAGCAACTGTATGTTGAATTTTGACAACTAAATTGCTATAATTGAAGTTGCAATTTGATTAAATGGAGGTCATAAAATGACTACTAGAATAGCAATTTTAGGTGGGCCAAGATGTGGAAAAACTACACTCATGCAACATTTATATGTTGAAATGAAAATTTTAGGTATGAATGTAGGATGTGCAGCAGAATATAGTACTGATTATCTAAGAGAAAAGGGAATGATAGAGACTATTTCCGAGCAATATGGAATATATCTTGGACAAGCTAAATTAGAAGAAGAATTAGAAATATTTGATTATGCAATAACAGATTATGCTACTTTTGTACCATATGTATATGCTAGATTTATGCTAGGAGAAAGAAAACGTACTGTTAAAGAAATAGAAATATTAAAGGACCTTTATGGGTTAGCTATAAGAGACATTTCTAAATATGATTACATATTTTATGTTGGAAGAGAATTTGGATATGAAAAAGATGGTGTAAGATGGCAAGATGAAGAAACAGCTCAAAAGGTTGATGAAGCTATAAAAACCTTCTTAGACGTAGAATCTGTTCCTTATATAGAATTAACAGGTTGTACAAAAGATAGGGCTAAAACCATATTAAGTATAATGGACATAAAGTCACAAGAAGCAAATGAAAATTAATTTAATTTGAATAAATTTGATAGGGCATTCATGTCCTATTTTTTTGTGTATAAGAAAACAATTTTAAAATTTTTTAATATTAATCATTCATATGTATAGGGAAACAAGCTCCAATTTAAATTTATTCAAGAACCTTAAAATATTTTTATACAAGATACAGTGTTGAATTCTAGGTGATTCTGAGCATGTCTCACTATTTTAGGTATCCAAGTTTTCGAACGGATAATTTTAAAAGTTAACTTAGAACCCTATACATTATTTAAAATAAATTTACATGGAAAAATTAATTATATATAATTTAATTGTAACAATAGATTTAATATTCAAATTTTAGATGTAAAATAAATGTAAAAAATAAATTTAGGAGAAGAAATTTATGATAAAAATATTATTTTTAGAGGATGAGCCGACTATTTCAGATGTTACTACAGAATATATGAAAATGCAGAACTATGAAGTATTTCAAGTAGAGAATGGAGAAGAAGCTATAGAATTAATAAAAAAAGTAAATTTTGATTTAGCTATATTAGATATTATGGTGCCTAAAGTTACTGGTATTGAAGTACTTGAATATATTAAATTGAATAGACCACAAATGGCTACAATAATGTTAACTGCTTTAGGCGATGAACAAACTCAGCTGAAAGCATTTAATTTACTTGCTGATGATTTTGTAGTAAAACCATTTTCACCATTATTATTATTAAAAAGAATTGAAGCAATCCTAAGAAGAGTTATTAAAAATGATAATTTTAAAATAGCAGAAAAAGGTATTTCAATACATGATGAATCATATCAGGCTTTTTATAATCAAAAGTCTTTAAATTTAACGTTAACAGAATTTCTATTACTTCAAATTTTGATAAAGGAACCCAATAGAGTTTTCACTCGAGACATATTAATTTCAAGGATTTTCAATGAGGATTACTATACCAATGATAGAACTATTGATGCACATGTAAAAAACCTTCGAAAAAAATTGCCTAAAAATTATATAAAAACTGTTACTGGAGTTGGATATCAGTTTAATATGGAGGAAGCTTAGTGAATTTATATAAAAAAACATTGGTATATGGAAGTATTATATCAACTACAGTAGTTGGTTTAATGTTAATATATTTTATATTTATGATACCTTCATTATATGTAGATTATATGGAAAAAGAAAATTTTCAATCAATAAAGAAAATACAAAGTGAATATGTAAAAACGGGAAATTATAGAGAAATCCAGACTAAAAATCCTACAGGAACAGTTACATTTAAGATTCCTAAGGAAGGAAATTTAATATATTTGGCAAACAAATTAGGTACAATAAAAATTGATATTAAAGATGAGGAATTAGTATTAGTTTTTAATAAGATAAGAGATGTATTTTTAGAAAAGGATAGCGAAGTTATAAAAGAAAAAAAACAAGAAATAAAAGAAATGATTTCAAATTTTAAATTTTTAAAAAATAATCCTCCTATAAATTTAGAGTTTTTGCAGAATGATAATTTAAATGTTTTTAAAGAAATATCATCTAAATTAACTGTTGTAGATGATAATACAATTATATTTGAATCTAATTCTACAGATGGATTGAATTTTTATACTACATATATAGCTACAACTTTAAATGACGAAGAAATTATACTTTCAATATTACCGGTTATGACACCAGAAATAGGAGAAATCAAATCAATAATTTATCAAAGTTTACCTATGATTATTTCAACAGCTATTTTGTTAATTTTAATTTCAACAGTGTTTTTTTCAAGAAAAATAGTTATACCAATTGAAAAATTAGCATATCATGCAGATTATATGAGAGGAAATGAAAAGCTTTATGTAGAACCAATTGAAGTTAAAGGTAGTGATGAAATTGCAGTTTTAGCTTCAAGTCTTAATGAACTATATAAAAAGCTAAATGAAACATTTAAAGAGCTTGAAAATAAGAATAAATCTTTATATGAACAAAATAAAAGACAAGAAGTATTTTTAAGGGCTTCTTCACATCAATTAAAAACTCCTGTAGCAGCATCATTACTTTTGGTAGATGGGATGATAAATGAAATAGGGAAATATAAAGATACAAAAACATATTTACCAAATGTAAAACACAAACTTTTATCTATGAGAAAAATAATAGATGAAATTTTATATCTTAATTATAATTATGAAGGTATGGAAAAGGAAAATTTAGATGCTTTAGACATAGTAAGTGAGATATTATTTGCCTATGAAATACAAATAAAAGCAAAAAAGATTCAAGTGGAAAAAAGGTTGAAATCTAAGATGTTAAACACTAATAGAGAGCTTTTGTATAAAATAATAGATAATTTAATTAATAATGGAATAAATTATACTGAATCTATGGGAAATATAAGAATAGAAATTACTGAAGATAAATTAGTGGTTACAAATTATGGCGTTAATATTAATAAAGAAATTTTACCTAATATATTTGAACCATTTGTTTCTGGTGAAAGTGGAATTGGTGGACATGGGTTAGGTCTATATATTGTTTCTTATTATTCAAAGATACTAGGTTATAATATTACTATTATTAACATTAAGAATGGTGTTGAAGCAACATTACTTTGGTAAAGTTACTTCATTTAATTATCAAAGGATATGCATAAAAGCTTCATATGAATTTCATATGAAGCTTTTATAATTAAGATATAGAAAGCAAGTAATTGGGAGGAATAAAATGATTACTATAAATAATTTAGAGGTTAAATATGGAGAACAAGTTGCTCTTCAAGTTAAAACACCAATAACTTTTGAAGAAGGTGACAGAATAGGTATAATAGGTTCTAATGGAGCTGGAAAAAGCACATTGGTAAAAGCTATTTTAGGATTAATAAATTATAAAGGAAATATTCGAACAAAGTTAAAACTAACAGAAATATCAGCACATTTACAAGAAAATAATTATCCATCAACTATGGCGGTTAAATACGTTATTGAAGGTATTTTAGGGATAAAGATTAAAAATAACCATCAACTTAATGATTTAATTTCTTTTTTTGACTTTGAAAATTGTTTAAATAAAAAGTTTAGTGAATTGTCTGGAGGACAAAAACAAAGACTTACAATAATACTTGTTTTAATGCAAAATAATCAATTAGTATTTTTTGATGAGGTTACTTCAGGGTTAGATTTTGAAACACGTCAAAATTTAATGAATAAAATTATTCAGTGGTACGATGATAAAAAATCAACCATATGTATAGTCTCACATTATTATGAAGAATTAGATCAGCTAGCAAACAAAATTTTAATTCTAGATAAAGGAAAAGTTGTAGATTTTGGATATAAGGAAACATTATTTGAAAAATATTGTGGTAAGGCCATAATAACTATAGAAAATAATATACAAAATGAGAAGTTAGCAGAAAAATTTAAAAAAATATTATCGCCAGAACATCTAATTGCAATTCCATGTTACACAAAGGAAATGGAACTTGAGATAGCAAATAGACTAATAAACAAAAATGTAAACTTCAAAAGAAGTAATAATGATATAGAAATAATGTCTATTAATGCAAAGGCAAACTATGATGGAGGTAATAAGAATGAATGTGAAGTTGTTTAATATAAATTTAATTAAATATGAGATAAGAAATCTTATTGGAAATATATTTACAATTATTTTTGGATTAGTGTTTCCTATAGTAATGTCTATATTAATGAGTAATTTAATTGGTGGAAAGGTTCCAGGAAATATGAGGCAGCAGGTTGTTACTAATATATTTATTACATCTAGTATGATAATTCCATTAGCTACCGTACTTGTAGGATATTCAGCTATTTTTTCAAATGAACTTGAAAAAAACATTCCGTTAAGATTTAAGTTGTTTGGATATAGTGAAAACTCATTAATTATTTCAAAAATATTTGCAAATCTATTTTTTATAACTGGTGGTTTGATTTTTTATACATTAGTAAATTTTCTAGTATTAGATATTTTAGTGCCAACAGTTAAGAGTGCTATTATATTGATAATAGCATTGTATCTGCTATCTATAATATTGTTTATACTTGCACATGGAATAGCTTTAATATTTAAGAAGTTTGGAATAACTTATGCAATAACCATGACAATATATTTTGGAATTATGATTTTAAGTGGATTATTTGGAATTCAAGCAAAGGAATTTCCGCCGGTTCTTAGAAGAGTGGCATATACTCTTCCAACTACTTATATAGGAAATGAATTCATTGATTTTTGGAATGGCGGTGTTTATAATTTTGTACCTTTTATACAATCATTAATTTTCTTTGGATCAGTATCCGGAATAGTATTGTTTTTTGCAGTGGCTTATAACAGCAGAAAAATAAAATAGTACTTATATATTTAATGGAAAGATTTGAAAATCAAATCTTTTCGTCAACTTTTTTGTATCAGTTAAGAAAATGGTGATTATAATTTTAACCTGTTGTTTAGTTTGGAACTTTATAGTGAATTAAGATTAAGTGTTGTGTTTTGACAACACTTTTTTTGTAGGAAAATCATATATTTACATTTAGAATAAGTGGTAGCTTTTATTTGTATTATGCATTTTCATATGATATTATAAAAAGTAGTCTAAATTTAAGTTGTTATAAAAATAGAAACTATTTTGCCTTTGGTATTTTGGTTGTTGATTACATATTAAAAATATTAAAAAGGTATATATATTTTATATGCCTAAAAACTATATATTTAGGGAAAAATACACTTATATGGTTTTAAGATTTATATTAAAGATATAAATATAGTATATAAATGTTACTTTATAAAGAAGTAAAATTAATTTTCTTCATTTCAATGAGTAGTTTAGGTATGTTAAATTGAGTGGATAGTTTTTTATAGATCTTATTTATAAATTAATAAAGGAGCGGATAATTTTGAGTGAGTATATTAATGAAATAAAGAAAAGAAGAACTTTTGCTATAATCTCTCACCCTGATGCTGGTAAAACAACACTTACAGAAAAATTACTTTTATATGGTGGAGCTATAAGAATGGCTGGTTCTGTTAAAGCTAGAAAAGCTTCTAAACATGCGGTTTCAGATTGGATGGAAATAGAAAAGAAAAGAGGAATTTCTGTTACATCATCAGTAATGCAATTTGGATATAATGGATTCTGTATAAATATATTAGATACGCCAGGTCACCAAGATTTTAGTGAAGATACATATAGAACTCTTATGGCAGCGGATAGTGCAGTTATGGTATTGGACGGAGCTAAAGGTGTAGAGGCACAAACAAGAAAATTATTTCATGTTTGTAGTATAAGGGAAATTCCTATATTTACATTTGTAAACAAAATGGATAGAGAAACAAGAGATCCTTTTGAACTAATGGAAGAGCTGGAAACAGAGCTTGGAATAAAGTCTTATCCAGTTAACTGGCCAATAGGGGTTGGAATGCATTTTAAAGGGGTTTACGATAGAGAAAAGAATGAAATAGAAATATTTAATGAAGGTGATCATGGTCAAAAAGAAATTACAGGTACAAGAATATCTTTAGATGAAACAGAAAAAGTTATAGAAATTATAGGAGAAGACCTACATGAAAAACTATTGGAGGATATAGAACTATTAGATGTAGCTGGAGAAAATTTTGACTATGAAAAAGTTAAAATAGGAGAATTAACACCAGTATTCTTTGGTAGTGCTTTGACTAATTTTGGTGTTGAACCATTCTTAGAACATTTCTTAGAGTTAACAAGTACACCACTTGGTAGAAATTCTGATAAAGGAGTTATTGACCCACTATCAGAGGATTTTTCAGCTTTTGTATTTAAGATACAAGCAAATATGAACAAGGCACATAGAGATAGAATTGCGTTTATGAGGATTTGTTCAGGAAAATTTGAAAAAGGCATGGAAATATTCCACGTTCAAGGAAAATCTAAAATAAAACTTGCACAACCTCAACAGTTTTTAGCTCAAGATAGAGAAATTGTCGATAGTGCATATGCTGGAGATATAATAGGTGTATTTGATCCAGGCATATTTAGCATAGGAGATACATTATGTACCCCTAAAAACAAAATTAAATTTGAAGGAATCCCGACTTTTGCACCGGAACACTTTGCAAGAGTTAGAACTGTAGATACTATGAAAAGAAAACAGTTTATAAAAGGAATAACTCAGATTTCACAAGAGGGAGCTATTCAAGTATTTAAAGAATTACATATTGGTACAGAACAAATCATAGTTGGTGTTGTAGGAGTATTACAATTTGAAGTTTTAGAATTTAGGTTAAAAAATGAATATAATGTAGATATAAAAATGGAAATGCTTCCATATAGAAATATTAGATGGATAGAAAAATCAGAAGTTCCAGCTGAAGATTTAAGTGTAACAAGTGACACTAAGGTAGTAAAAGATTTTAAAGATAGGGATCTTTTAATATTCCAAAATGATTGGGGAATTAGTTGGGCTTTAGATCATAATAAAGGTTTAGTATTATCAGGAATAGCTAAAAATGAATAAACAAAGCCTAGAAATGGATATATAATCTGTTTCTAGGTTTTTTGTTTAGAAATTGTATTGCAAAACACTTTATATTGTAGTACTATAATTTATGGAAATATAAATAAAAAGTAAATTGTAACGATACAATAAATAGGAGTGATAAGAGATGGGGAATAAATTAGAAACTAAGGTTACATCTAAAACTAATGTTAATTCAATTGTACAAGTTGGAATGATGGCGGCCATAGTTTATGTAGCAACTAGTTTAATACACGTGCCTTCTGCATTTGGGGAAGGGGTACTGCATTTAGGCGATAGTGCTGTGTATTTAGCTGCAATATTATTAGGAAAAAGAAAAGGAGCTCTAGCAGGTGGAATAGGTATGTGTTTGTTTGACTTGCTTTCTCCATATGTAGTTTGGGCACCGTTTACTTTTGTTATAAAAGGAGCAATGGCTTATATAGCGGCTACACTGGCTTATAGAAAAGGTTACGAGGGGAAAAATTTCATAAATAATTTATTTGCGTTTATTGTAGCTGGAATAGTAATGATAATTGGATATTTTTTTGCAGGATGGATACTATATGATTTACCAAATGCAATAGCATCTATTGCAAATAATGTACTTCAAGTTTCAGCAGGAATGGTTATAGCGTTGCCTTTAAGCACAATGATAAAAAAACGTTTAAGATTTTAGTTAAATATAAATCTTATTAATCCATATTTTTATCTTAAAAACTTTGAAAATTTTTTATTATATGAAAAAATTTAAATGACATGAAAATGTAATGGATATGTCAAAAGATTGACACATAAAGGTATTAAAATATAACTGTAATTTAAAATTTGTTCAAGCATATTTAAAAGATAAGTCCCCCTTATAGTTTAATTAGTGCTGAACTTAACACATAAAATATATGTTAAAATTTTAAACATCACACATCCCGAAAAAAGGTAGACCTAAAGCTACCTTTTTTTATTTTATATTTTTATATAAAATAAAAAGAGAGCATAAGCTCTCTTTAATTTCAACTTTATTATCTATTGAAGTTGTTTCTGTTGTTTTTTCTAGCTTTTCTGCATTCTGGGCATCTTACAGGATCATTTTCGAATCCTTTTTCTTTGTAGAAAGCTTGCTCTCCTTCAGTAAATATAAATTCGTTTCCACAATCTTTGCAAGTAATAGTCTTATCAGCCATTGTACTTACCTCCTTTAAATCTAAGGACTAATTAAACATGGGATTATCTTATTTCCTTGATTAAAGGAGTTACTGGATAAAAGCCTTGTTAATTAATCTTTTTTTTATATATCGAGTTTTAAACTCTAAGAATATTATAACATAATTAATAGATTATACAATAGAAATTAGAAAAAAATTATTAAATTTTTAGCCATAAAAACGACTATTTTTAATAGATTATTTAAGAGCAAAAATGTTAAAAATAGTTAAAAAATAAAAAAGTTTGTTGTTTAAGTCAATTTAATAAAGCTATTGCATAAAATATAACTAACATAGATTAATTGTAAAAATTTATGTTATAAATGTATATATTAAATCAATTTATTTATATCTTTTATTAAAAAGAGGTTAAGGTAAACATTTAAAATATACCTTTATTGATTTAAAATTTTAGTTTAGAATAAAATAAAATTAAAGAAAACTCTTAATAAATTTTAACTATCAGATATTTATAGGGAAACAAGCTCGAATTTAAATTTATTCAATAACTTTAAAATATTTTCATACAAAATGTAGTGTTGAATTCTAAGCGATTCAGAGCATGTCTCACTATTTGGGGTATCCAAGTTTTGGAATGGATAATTTTAAAAGTCAACTTGGAACCCTGAAGGAACTAAGCTAGATTTTAAAAGAGAAATAGACATATATAGTGAAAGTGGCAAGAAAGAGTTAGCAAAAGATGTATGTGCTATTGCAAATTCAAGAGGTGGAAGAGGATATATCATTATAGGAGTAGAAGATAAAAGTAAAGATATAGTAGGGGTCTATGACGAAAGATTGGTTGAAGAAAAAATTCAGCAAATTATAAGTTCTAGATGTGAACCGCCTATTCCGGTATCATTAGAATTTGTAAATTATAAAGGTAAGAGATTAGGTGTAATAATTATATATACTAGTGAACAACGACCATATCAAATAAGGGAAAACGGAGCTTTTTATGTAAGACGGGGCTCTACTACAGACACAATGAGAAGAGATGAAATAATATCTATGTTTAGTAGTTCTTTAAGTTTTAATATTGAAATAACACCATTAATTAATAGTTCCACTAAATCATTGATGACACCAAGAATATATCGGTATTTTAAATTGAAAGGTTTTGAATTCAATACATCAAATCTAGAAGAACTTATGGAGGATGCAGGTATAATTTATACAAATAAAGATAGTGGAAGAAAACTTTTAACACTAGGGGGCGCTTTAATTTTTTCTAATATACCAAGTATCTATGTACCTCAGAATATGATAAAAATAATAAATAAATTAGGAAATAAAAAAAATGAAGTAATTATTATAGAAGGAAATTTATTGAATATGATAAACAAATCAGAAGAGATCCTTTTGAAAATACTACCGAAAGAATATCCTAAAAAAACGGTTATTGAAGCAGTTAATAACGCAATAATTTATAGAGATTATAGTATATATAATAAGTTTATAGAGGTAATATTAAGTGGGAAAAGTGTAGTCATTTCAAGTCCAGGATGTTTACTTAAAACTTTTGATAGTGGAAAAGTTTTATATGGCAAAAGAAATATGTGGCTTTATGAAAAAATAATAACGTTAGATGATAGAGGTAGATTTTTAAAAAGAACATCTGGGTTTGCTATAATAAAAAAATCTTTTAGAAAAAAAGGAAAAGTCCATTTTATAAATGATGAAGAAAAAAATCTGTTTAAGGTAGTATTGCCAGGAGTAAGAAATTTTACAAATAATTTATTGTTTAAAAATTCTGAATAATATATAATAAGAGTAACAAAAATTAAATTATTATAAAATATATAGATGAACAAATAGGATTTAATCAATTCAAAGGTTTGGTAGATGAACTATATTAAATAGGCATAATTTATAGGCACAATAAAATCAAATAATAAGTCTGGAGGCGTTTATGATGATTAATGTATTCTGTAACGAAAAAGGTTCAGGTAAAACAAAGGCTCTAGTTAACTTAGCAAATGAGAAAGCTTGTAAAGCAAAAGGTAACATTGTGTATATAGATGATGATAATAAAATGCTTTTTCAACTGGATAGAAATATAAGATTTGTATGTGCAGAAGATTTTAAATTGAAAACTGCAAAAGAAATTGAAGGTTTCTTATGTGGTATAGTTTCACAGGACTATGACGTTGAATATGTTATGGTGGATGGTATAATGAAAAAGGTTGATATAGAAGATATGCCAAAATTATTTGATAAAATAAAATATTTAGTTGACAATCATAATATAAAATTTTATATAAATATAAGTGGTAATAGCGAAGAATTGCCAAAAGAAATACAAAAATATGTTGTTGAAAAACAATAAAATTAAAAAAAGTCTTGCAATTAATAAAACAAAGTGATATCATAACATTTAAATCAATAAAATTTTAAAGGCAATGAAAGAAAAAAGTAATTATGAAAATCATACAGAGAGCTGATGGTTAGTGCAAATCAGTTGATGGAAATAGTGAAATACATTCTGGAGCTTTAGGCTGAAATAATAGTAGGCTGTTACGGTTATCCTTACGTTATAAGGAAAGAGAGGATTTTCTTTTAAATTTTAAAAGAAAATCAATTTGGGTGGTACCACGGAAAATTTCGTCCCTAGTTTTTTAAAAACTAGGGACTTTTTATATTTTGTAGAAAAACATATGTTATGCAAAGAATTAATGTATTTTAAACAAATTATATGATAAAACATGGAGGAATTTTTATGACAAACAATGTATTTGATGTTCTTAAAGAACGTGGATTTTTAAAGCAATTAACTCATGAAGATGAAATGAGAGAAATATTAGGAAAAGAAAAAGTAACTTTTTATATAGGATTTGACCCAACAGCAGATAGCTTACATGTAGGTCACTTTATAGCAATGATGTTTATGGCTCATATGCAAAGAGCTGGACATAGACCAATAGCTCTTGTTGGTGGTGGAACTGCAATGATAGGTGATCCATCTGGTAGAACAGATATGAGAAAAATGCTTACGAGAGAAGATATAGATAGAAATGTTGCTGGAATAAAGAAACAATTATCTAGATTAATAGATTTTAGTGATGGAAAGGCTATATTAGAGAATAATGCTGATTGGCTATTAGACCTTAATTATGTAGAATTTATAAGAGACATAGGAGTTCATTTTTCAGTAAATAGAATGTTAACTGCTGAATGTTTTAAACAAAGAATGGAAAAAGGATTATCATTCTTTGAATTTAACTACATGTTAATGCAAGGTTATGATTTCTTAGTTTTAAATAAAAAGCATAATTGTACAATGGAGCTTGGTGGAGATGACCAATGGTCAAACATATTAGCTGGTATGGATCTTATAAGAAGAAAAGAAGGAAAACCAGCATATGGAATGACTTGTTCATTATTAACAAATAGCGAAGGTAATAAAATGGGTAAAACAGCTAATGGAGCACTTTGGTTAGATCCAGAAAGAGTTTCACCATTTGATTTTTACCAATATTGGAGAAATATTGCAGATGCTGATGTTGAAAAATGTTTATCATTATTAACATTCTTACCAATGGATGAGGTTAAAAGATTAAGTTCATTAGAAGGTGCAGAAATAAATAAAGCTAAGACAATACTTGCATATGAAGTTACAAAACTTATACATGGTGAAGAAGAAGCTGAAAAAGCTAAGGTAGCTGCAGAAGCTTTATTTAGTGGCGGTGTTGACATGTCCAATGTTCCAACAGTTACAATAACATCAGATATGGCAGAAAACGGAATATTAGATATATTAGTATATACAAAAATTGTTCCGTCAAAAGCTGAAGGAAGAAGACTTATACAACAAGGTGGATTAACAATAAATGAAACTAAAATAGATGATGTAAATGCTAAGTTTTCTAAAAACTTTATTAAAGAAGATGGATATGCATTAATAAAAAGAGGAAAGAAAAAATTCTATAAATTAGAAATAGCTTAATATAAAGGCTTAATTTTAAAATATTGTTGTTAATTGAGATGATATAGGAAACATTTTATAAAGGTGTATAGTGGAAGTTTTAAGAAAAAGACAAATTCTTCTTTTCTTTAATTATCCATTAATACAATTTCTTTATTTGAAACGAAGATGACTATTCTTTTTAATAAACTTCTATGTTAAAAAGGAATGGTCATTTTTATTTATAAACATAAAAAATAATTAAAGGAGTGTGTTAAAAGTGGATAATTTTATTGTATATCAAAGTAAGGGCAAACAATTAAGTATAATGTTCTTAGCCATTGTTATGTTGGTCATAGGAGCCTTTTTGTTGTTTTTTGGAATAACAGCAGAAGAATCGGTTAATTGGTTATGTTTAATTATTGGAATTGTAAGTGTGGTTTTTTTTGGTTATTGTTTATTTTTTATTTTAAAGGAGTTATTTGTTGGTAAAGAAATTGTAGTGGTTAATAAAGAGGGTTTTTACGATCGTTCATCAGCGTTATCTAAGAAAAGTGAACTTATAAAATGGGAAGCGGTAGAGTCAATTAAAATTGTTTCAGTGACAGGACAACAGTTTGTTTCTATTTACTTGATAGATTCAGATGTATATTTAAAGTCTATTTCTGGTTTAAGAAAAAAAGCAGTACAAGCTAATTTAAAATTAGGTACAGGACATATTAATATAAATATGCAAAGTGCAAAAAATGTTTCAATTGAAGAATTATATGATGTTATGAATGAATTTTGTTTAACTTATAGTAAAAAAGCCTAATAGGCTTTTTTTTATTGGATTTTTACAATGAAAAAGTATTACAAAGGAATTTTTTTTATTAAAAATATAATTTAATTGCATAGTAAACGATAATATTATATAAGTAAGTATTTAAAAAAGAAGTTTTTTAGTTTAAGTATTTTATAAAATTATATCTAATAAATTTTAAATAGATTGGGGGAGAAAGTATGTCTGGAACAGGAGTTTGGAGAATAGAAGCATTGCAAAATGCATCAACTCAAGTTAATAGAAATAAGAGTACTTTTAGAAAAGGAGAAACTTTTACAGCTAGAATCCTTAATATAAATAAAGAAAGTGGAGAAGTAATTGTAAGATTATTAGATGGAAGACAGTTTCCCGCTAGGATAGATAGTAAGATAGAAAATAGTTTAATAGACAATTATTTATTAAAATTTATAGTAGATGATTTTAAGGAAAACAAATTAATACTAAGTTTAAACAGTGTCATTGAAAATATACATGATAAGAACATAGATAGGTCTGAAAAAGAAGTATTATTTAAAATAATAAACAATTTAGGATTAAATATTTCAAAAGGTGATGAAAATTTAATTAAAGAAATGCTTAAATTTAATATACCTTTGACACAAGAGAATTTAGATGAAGTCAAAAATTTATTAGATTTCAAGAATAAAATTGTTGAAAATCCTCAAGAAGAAGATAGATTCATTGATAAGTATTTAGGAGCAAAAAATATATCAGTAAATAGTGAATTAGAGGTTAAAATTAAAACTATATTAAAAGATTTTTTTGTATCTCTTAAAACTTTAGATTTAAAATCAATGCTTATGATGAAAGAAGAAAACATTCCTATGAATAAAGAAAATATAAATAGCTTTAATATTTTGAATGAAGAAAACAATGTTATTATTAAGGATGTAAAAGAGTTTGAACAAGCTTTATACAAAGAAAAAGGACAGGTTGGTATTAAGGAAGAAAATTTTAATAAAGTGGATTTAATATCTAAAAATAAGGTAGAAGAAAAAAGCAATGTAAAAACTAGCGAATATACATCTGAATGTAATGGTATAGAAAAAAATGTTAAGAATGAAGTAACAAAAGAAAATAGTAGAAATTCTAATGTTTTAACCTTAGAAAAAGAGGAATTTATTAATAAAGAAATTGCTGAAAAAATTAAGTTGCCTATGCATGAATCAATTAAAAAAGAAATTAAAGAAAAAATCACACAAATGCAGGATTCTATATCATTAATTATTAAGGAAAAAGAAGATAATCCAGAGCAATTTACTAAAGTAATGAAATTTTTAGAAGGTAAAATGCAGGATTTTAAAATGTTTAACACATTAAGTAATGACTATTATTATTTAAATGTTCCTATGAATGTAAAAAACGAAGATTATGATTGTAAGCTTGTAATCAAAGATGAAAGAGGAAAGGGTAAAAAGCTTGACTCGAAGAATATGAAGATTGCAACAAGCATAAAAACCTTAAATATGGAAGTGATAGATGCATATATATCTGTGAACAATTGTTATATAAATATTGATATACAGGCTCAAAAAAAATTTATGGCTGTAATAGAAAGATGTAAGGATGAGCTGTTAAATGATTTAAAAAATTTACCATATTCTTTTGAAGTTTTGGTGAATGAAAAAGTAGAAAAGTTTACATTGAGTAGCTGTAGAGACTTTTTTAATGATGAAAGTATATCCACTTTAGATTTAATGGTATAAATTCGCTTTGTAAAATATAAAAAATATAGTATAATTACATCTATGTATGTTGTAAGGATAATACTAATTAGTAGGGTGTGGTAAGTGTGAAAAATAAAAAAAAGGCTGCTGCATTAAAATATGATTTGGGAAGTTCTGCACCTAAAGTTACAGCAGTTGGAATGGGGCACATAGCAGATAAGATAATAGAACATGCAAAAGAAGCCGAGGTTCCAATAGTTGAAAATAAGGAGCTTACAAACCTTTTAACTAATGTAAACGTTGGTGATGAAATTCCAGCAGAATTATATGATGTAGTTGCAAAGGTAATTGCATATGTAATGGATGTTGATAATAGGATGAAAAAGTAGGTGACGGTGTTGGCATTGTATGCAATATCAGATTTGCATTTGGGTTTTAATAGTGAAAAACCTATGGACATTTTTGGTGAAAAATGGTTAAATCATGATGAAAAAATAAAAGAAAATTGGTTAAAAACAATATCAAATGAAGATGTAGTGCTTATAGCAGGAGATATATCTTGGTCTATGAAAGTTGAAGAAGGAAAACTAGATTTAGATTTTATAAACAACTTGCCAGGAAAAAAGTTATTAGTTAGAGGAAATCATGATTATTGGTGGAGTGGTATAAAGAAACTAAATTCTATGTATGATAATATGAATTTTATTCAAAATAATTATTTTCAATATAAGGATCATGCTATTTGTGGAAGCAGAGGATGGATAACACCAATAAATTCTAAATTTACTACACATGATAAAAAAATATATGATAGAGAAATTATAAGATTAAAGTTATCATTAGATTCTGCAAAAAAAGATGGATTTGAAAAGATTATTGTAATGTTACATTATCCACCGGCAAATAATATTGAAGAAGAAAATGGATTTACAGAGATTTTAAATGAATATAATGTAGAAAAAGTTATATACGGTCATATTCATGGAAGTGGTTTAAATTATGCATTTGAGGGTGAAAAAAATGGAATCGAGTATATTTTAACTTCTTGTGATCATATAGACTTTGAACCTTTAAAGATACTATAATATTTTTTATAAAATTATAAAAAATTTTTATAAAGAATATATCGAAATAAAAAAAGTTCGATATATTCTTTTTAGGTTTTTAATTTTTACTTTATTCATAAACAAATGTAATATTCATTAGCAATTTTAATAAATATAAAAATAAACTAAGATAATGAAGGATTATTGAGAAAATTATTATTTGTGTACATTAGACAAAGGGTTATAGAATTAAAGAAGTGAAAAATTAATTGTTTATTATCTTATTATAATAATATCGTGAATTTAAATATAATTTTAGAATATAATTTAAAGATGTTTGTTTTAAAGATGTTCTAGAATTTAAGCTATTTTTGGCAATATCCTCACTTTTGAGGACATTCCCAATTTACAGTATATAAAATTGGAAGATGATTCTGAAAACTTATAGGGATAAAAGTTGAAAGTTTAACTTATGCATCAAAGTTTTGATTTCAAATTAGAGAAACTAAAAGTCATAAAAATGAAAAGTTGAAATATGAGTAAAGTGAGTAGTAAATACCATAACTATCCACTTACAAATAATATGTGTTTTGCTTAAACTAAAGCATAAGTAAAAATTAAAATTTGTAACCCTATAGGTTTAGCAATTAATAATTTTTATAGATGAATAGATAATTTAATATATATCCGTGGTGATAGTATAAGTAAACTAGGGAGTGATAATAAAATGAGTAATTTAATACATTTAGGAGTTGACATAGGTTCTACTACCGTGAAAATTGTGGCACTTGACAAAGAAGAAAAAATACTTTATAGCAAATATAATAGGCATTATTCTAATATAAAGGAAAGTATACTTACCCTTATAAGTGAGTGTATTGCAAATTTTTCTAAAGAGAGTAATTTTACAATAATGATAACTGGTTCCGGTGGATTATCTATTTCTAAGTGGTTGAATATAGGATTTACTCAAGAAGTTGTTGCATGTAAAGAGGCAATAGAAAAATATATAAGTGAAACAGATGTTGCAATAGAATTAGGTGGAGAAGATGCTAAGATAACATATTTTTCAGGCGGTATTGAGCAAAGAATGAATGGAACATGTGCAGGGGGAACTGGAGCATTTATAGATCAAATGGCTGCACTTTTAGAAACTGATGGAGCAGGTTTAAATGAACTGGCTAAAAATTATAAAGTTATATATCCAATAGCAGCAAGATGTGGTGTTTTTGCAAAAACAGATATTCAACCACTTTTAAATGAAGGGGCAAGAAAAGAAGATATTGCAGTGTCTATATTTCAATCAGTGGTTAACCAAACAATTAGTGGCTTAGCTTGTGGAAGGCCAATTAGAGGTAAAATAGCGTTCTTAGGTGGACCGTTATATTACTTATCAGAGTTAAGGGAAAGATTTATAGATACATTAAGTATTAAAAGAGAAGATGTAATATTCCCTAATAATTCTCAGATATTTGTAGCTATAGGTGCAGCAATTTGTTCAAAATTTGAGACAGTGTTTAAATATGAGCAATTATTAGAAAAAGTAGATTTAATTAGTAAGTATCAAGATAAAGAAATAAATAGATTAGAGCCTCTTTTTGAAAGTGAAAAAGAAATAGAAAAATTTAAAAAAAGACATAGTAAAGCAAAAGTTATAAGAAAATCATTAAATGAATATAAAGGTAATGCATACTTAGGATTAGATGCAGGTTCAACAACTACAAAGGCAGTTTTAATAACAGAGGATGGAGAAGTTTTATATTCATATTATGGTAGTAATAATGGAAATCCTATCAAACAAATAAGAAAAATTTTAGAAGATTTATATAGTAAAACTAATAACGATATTTTAATAAAAGGTTCTACAGTAACTGGTTATGGAGAAGCGTTAATAAAGACAGCTTTTAAAGTTGATCATGGTGAAGTTGAAACTATAGCTCATCAGAAGGCAGCTGAATTTTTCCTACCTGGAGTAGATTTCATTTTAGATATAGGTGGACAAGATATGAAATGCCTTAGCATAAAAAATGGAGTCATAGAAAGTATAAAGTTAAATGAAGCTTGTTCATCTGGATGTGGTTCATTTATAGAATCTTTCAGTAAATCTTTATCTTTAACTATAGAAGACTTTATAAAAGGAGCAATGTATAGCAGAAATCCTGTAGACTTAGGATCAAGATGTACTGTTTTCATGAATTCAAGAGTAAAACAAGCTCAAAAGGAAGGAAGTTCAGTAGGTGATATAGCAGCAGGTTTATGTTATTCAGTTATAAAAAATGCTTTAAATAAAGTTATAAGAGTCAAAGATGAAAAAGATTTAGGTGAAAAAATTATAGTTCAAGGTGGTACATTTTATAACGATGCAGTGCTTAGGTCCTTTGAGTCAATATCAAAAAGAGAAGTAGTAAGACCAGATATAGCAGGATTAATGGGAGCATTTGGAGCTGCTTTAATAGCAAAAGATCGTAGTGAGAATAAAGAAGAAAGTGCAATAATAAAATTAAAAGATTTAAAAGAATTTACAATAGAAACTAGTATGAGAAGATGTGGTGGATGCGGTAATAATTGCTTATTAACTATAAATAAATTTAATGATGGAAAAAGATTTATATCTGGAAATAGATGTGAAAAAGGCGATAATAGTAAAGCTCAAAATAACAATATACCTAATTTATTTGAATATAAATATAATAGAGTATTTAACTATAGACCTTTAGAGAGAGAAAATGCCAAAAGAGGTGTTATTGGAATTCCTAGAGTTCTTAATATATATGAAAATTATCCATTCTGGCATACATTCTTTACTAAATTAGGATTTAGTGTACAACTATCTTCAAGATCTTCAAGAAAGATATATGAATTAGGAATAGAAACAATACCGTCAGAATCAGCTTGCTATCCAGCTAAGTTGGCTCATGGACATATTATAGATTTAATAAATAAAGATGTAGATGCTATATTCTATCCTTGTATTATGTATGAAAACAAAGAACAAGAAGAAGCAACAAACCAGTTTAATTGTCCAATGGTTATATCTTATCCAGAAGTAATTAAAAATAATGTAGATTTGTTAAAAGAAACAAATACTAAATTTATTAATCCATTTTTAACCTTGGGAAATATTTCTAAACTAAAGAAAGGATTATATATAGCATTAAAAGAATTTAGCATAGGCAAAAATGAAATTAATGAAGCTGTTGATAGAGCTTGGCATGAAGTTTTGGAGTTTAAAAAAGATATAAGGAAAAAAGGTGAGGAAACACTTAAATATTTAAGGGATAATAATAAAAAAGGAATAGTTTTAGCAGGAAGACCGTATCATATTGATCCAGAAATTAATCATGGAATAGATAAGCTCATAACAGGATTGGGGATAGCTGTACTTACAGAAGACTCTGTTGATCATTTGGAAAAAGTAGATAGGCCTTTAAGAGTTGTAGACCAATGGACATACCATTCAAGATTGTATGCAGCAGCTAGTTTTGTATGTAAAGAACCTAATTTAGAATTAATTCAGCTTAATTCCTTTGGGTGTGGATTGGATGCAGTAACCACTGATCAGGTCCAAGAAATATTGAAAGGATATGGAAAGATATATACAACTATTAAAATAGATGAAGTTAATAATTTAGGGGCTGTTAGAATAAGAGTTAGATCTTTAAAAGCAGCAATGAAAGATAGAGAAAAACAAAACATAGAATATAAACAAGTTGAAAAAAGCAATAAAAGAGTTATTTTCACTAAAGAAATGAGGAAAAATCATACTATTTTAGCACCACAAATGTCACCTATTCATTTTAAACTTTTACAAGGTGCAATAGCTTCTTGTGGATATAATTTAGAAGTATTACCTTCAGTAGATACTAAGGCTGTTGATGAAGGGCTAAGATATGTTAATAATGATGCATGCTATCCATCTATAATAGTAATAGGTCAAATAATAAGTGCTTTAAAATCAGGAAAATATGATGCTGATAATACATCAGTTATAATAAGCCAAACTGGTGGTGGATGTAGAGCAACCAATTATATAGGCTTTTTAAGAAAGGCATTAAAAGATGCTGGATTAGAAAATGTTCCTGTAATTTCAGTAAATGCTTGTGGCTTAGAAAAAAACCCAGGGTTTAAATATAGTATAGAAATGGCTAGAAAGGCAATTATTGCAGTAATATATGGTGATTTATTTATGCAATGTATGCTAAGGGTAAGACCTTATGAAAAGATAAAAGGAAGCACAAATCAATTATATGAAAAGTGGAATAATATTATAAAGCAACAAATATTCAATGGTGATTATAAAAAGTTAAAAGAAAATATAAAAAATGTGGTTCGTGATTTTGATAATTTAGAAATAAAAGATTTAAATAAACCAAAAGTTGGAGTTGTTGGAGAAATATTAGTAAAATTTCATCCTACAGCTAACAATAATATTGTAGATATTCTAGAAGAAGAAGGGGCAGAAGTTGTTGTTCCAGATTTAACAAATTTCTTCTTATATTGTTCTTATAATGGTAAGGTGAATTTTGAAAATAATTTAGGTGGGAAAACTAGCGACATAGTTGGTGATATAATTATTAAATATGTGGAAAATTACAGAAAATATGTTAGAGCAGCTTTAGATAAAAGTAAAAGATTTACATCGCCTTGTAGAATTGAAGAATTAGCAAAAGAAGCAAGGAATATACTTTCTCTTTGCAATCAAACAGGAGAAGGTTGGTTCTTAACAGCAGAAATGATAGAGCTTATAAAAAGTGGAACTAAAAATATAGTATGTATGCAACCATTTGCTTGTTTGCCAAACCATGTTACAGGAAAAGGTATGATAAAAGAGTTAAAAAGACATTTTGAAGACGCTAATATAGTTCCTATAGATTATGATCCAGGAGCAAGTGAAGCTAATCAATTAAATAGAATAAAACTTTTATTATCAATATCAAAGAAAAATATGGAACGTGATTATTTACAAACTTTAGATGAAGTTGCAGCAAGTACTAAAAGAGATTAAAGTTCTATAAATTTATAAAAAATGTCACAAAGTGATTTACATCATTTTGTGACATTTTTATTTTTATAGAAAGTTTACTTTTTTAGAATTTTAGCTAATATTCCTTTATTAGGGTTTTTGATTTTGTTTATAGTAACTTGAGATTTATTGGATTCGATATCATTATCTAAATTTATATTGCTTTCTATAATATCCTTATTTTTAAGTTTTTCTTCTAACATTTGAGATTCTTTTATTAAATCTCTTTGAGTTCTTGTAAGATCTTTTAGTGTAGAAGACACTCCAGGGGTAGTTAAAACCCTTGAAAACCAATTTAAACTTGAATTATAATTTCCAATTCTTCTATTGATCTCACCTATTAAATACATTAAAAGAAATGTGTTCATTTTATAAATAGGCAATGATTCTTTAGAAAAGGCAAATTCAAATCCTTCTAAAGCGGAAGTAAGAAAAGTTCTCTCAAGCTCTTTATCTTTATCAGAATCACCTAATCTATACATCCAAGCTAATTTTAAGCATATCATAGCTTTGGTGCCAGCTTTGCTATTTATATAAGTTGCATTAAGTAATGCAAGCTTATAACGCTCTATAGCAATTTCTCTTGTATAGGCTTCAGGATAAGTTCTAGATTTGAATTTTTGTGAAACGTTAGTTTTAACTAGTTCCTTTTGTCGCTCTGTAATTTTATTAAAGTCTACTTTAAGAGCTGAATATCCACAGTGCTCACAAACATAAACATCATAAAAATAAGGATTTATTAAATCATATCTTATAAAAAAATCAGAGTCCTTAGAAATCATTCTATAGGAGTTACTTTTAAGTGCTAATTGTTTAAAAGTATTCTCACAAACAGGACAAGTTACAGTTTTTTTGTATAATAATGAAAAATTTTTATGTTGTGTTTCAAGTTCTTGAAGTTCCTCTTTTTTGTAGAGCGTTAAGTTATCTGTATCTTTAAATCCAACATTTTCTAGTCCGGAAAATATACTATTCATAATATCACCACCTTGAATGGTTTAGTCATATTTAATTAAATAATATATCAGATTTTCTGTCTATTTTGTGAAAGCTTAATAGAAAAAACTAGTATTATTATGTTTCATAAAATATACTTTGCAACTCTGGTCTATTATTTTTTATATGCATTGGTAAAAATCATAATCATAATTATAAATAAATTAATTTATCTATTAAAATATAGATGTTACTTTTATGTAAATATAATAAAATTTGTTCAAATAATATTTGTAAATATGTTATGATTTTCTAAAAAGAAAAAAGAATTTTAAATAAATTGATATTTTCCTATAATAACATTATATTATATATATGTACGTTAACTCAAAGGTTAGTATAAATATATATAATAAAAAGTAATGTACAAATACCATATTTGATAGTTTTTTTTATGTAAAGGGTGAATTTTATGGCAGTAATAGAGTGGAAAAAATTTTTAATACCTTATGATCAAGCGGTAGAGGAATTAAAAGTAAAGTTAAGAAGCATTAGAAGAGAATTAAGAAAAAAAAATGAATATTCTCCTATAGAGTTTGTAACGGCAAGGGTTAAAGAAGTTTCAAGTATATTGGAAAAGGCAAATAAATTTGATATACCACTAGATAGAATAGCATATGAAATGGAAGATATAGCAGGTATAAGAATAATGTGCCAGTTTGTTGATGATATAGATAAAGTTGTAGAACTTATAAGACAAAGAAGAGATATGCAAATAATATATGAAAAAGATTATGTTGCTAATGTTAAGACTAGTGGATATAGAAGTTATCATATGATAATAAAGTATCCAGTTAATATGGCAGATGGACAGACTGAAATATTAGCAGAATTTCAAATAAGAACATTAGCTATGAACTTTTGGGCTACAGTAGAGCATTCACTTAATTATAAATATAAGCATGACATACCAACAGATATTAGAGGAAAATTAAAAAACGCTGCAGATGCAGCTTTTAAATTAGATGAACAAATGCTTGAAATAAAAGATGAGATAAAAGATGCACAAAAGTTATTTGAAGTAAAATCAAGTTTAGTAACTAGTATAGTTGAAAATATACTTACGTTGTCTTCTCTGGGTAAAATTGCAGAGGCCTCTAGATTTTCAGAGTCTTTAAATAGACTTTTGGAAGTAGGAGAAATACATGAACTTAATGCATTATTAGAAGAAACAAAAAAAGTTTTAGATAAATATAATAAAAGATAAATTTTAACATAAAAATGTTGACTTTTTTTAGGATTAAGGATATAATACATTATTAATTGAATATATACTATTGCGTTGATTAGGAGTAGTAATATTAATTTTAGTTTTAAGAGAGCTACAATATGGTGAGATGTAGTAACTAAAGAATATGAACTTGCTTATGAGCTTACTTGTGAGAAACAAGTACGGTTATACCGTTATAATATTAAAGTGGGGCTTTTGCCTAATTAGAGTGGTACCGCGGAACTATAGCTTTCGTCTCTTTATTTAGAGATGAAGGCTTTTTATTTTTTTATAGATTATTCTACACAAATTAATTAACAAGGAGGATTTCAAAATGGGAAATTATAATACTAACATTGATAAAAAATGGCAAGAAAAATGGGAAGAAACAGGACTTTACAAGTTTGATAACAATAATCTTGATAAGAAACTATATGTTTTAGAAATGTTTTCTTATCCTTCAGGAAGTCAGCTACATGCAGGACATTGGTTTAACTATGGACCGGTTGATTCTTGGGCTAGATTAAAAAGAATGCAAGGATATAATGTGTTCCAACCAATGGGCTTTGATGCATTTGGTCTTCCAGCAGAAAACTTTGCAATAAAAACTGGAATTCATCCAATGGATTCTACTGAAAAAAACATCGTCACAATGGAAAAACAGTTAAGAGCTATGGGAGCTATGTTTAACTGGGAAAATGAGGTTATTACTTGTAGACCAGATTATTATAAATGGACGCAATGGTTGTTCTTAAAACTTTATGAAAAAGGCCTTGCTTATAGAAAAAATGCTCCAGTTAACTGGTGCCCTAGCTGTAATACAGTTTTAGCTAATGAGCAAGTTGTTGATGGATTCTGTGAAAGATGTGAGAGTGAAGTTACTAAAAAGAACTTAACTCAATGGTTTTTAAAAATAACTGATTATGCTGATGAGCTATTAGAAAAAATAGATACACTAGATTGGCCAGAAAAAACTAAAGCTATGCAAAAACATTGGATTGGAAAATCAACAGGAGCGGAAGCTACCTTTAAAGTTGATGGAAAAGACATTGAATTTGATGTATTTACTACAAGAGTTGATACTTTATTTGGAGTTACATATGTTGTGTTAGCACCAGAGAATGAGTTAGTAGATAAATTAACTACAGAAGAATTTAAAGCTTCCGTTGAAGAATATAAAGAGACTGCAAAAAAACAATCTGATATTGAAAGACAATCTATAACTAGAGAAAAAACAGGAGTATTTACTGGTTCTTATGCTGTAAATCCAATAAATGGACGTAAAGTTCCAATTTGGATTGGCGATTATGTTTTAAATACTTATGGAACTGGTGCGGTAATGGCAGTCCCTGCTCATGATGAAAGAGATTTTGCATTTGCAACAAAATACAATTTATCAATAGAAAGAGTTATTGAAGGTGGAGAACTTCCATTTACAGAAAAAGGAACATTAGTTAATAGTGAAGAATTTAATGGATTATGTAGTGATGAAGCTAAAGAAGCTATTGTTAAAAAACTTGAAAAAATAGATCTTGGAGCTAAGAAGGTAAACTTTAGACTTAGAGATTGGTTAGTTTCTAGACAAAGATATTGGGGAGCTCCTATTCCGATGATACATTGCGAAAAATGTGGAGTAGTTCCAGTTCCAGAAAAAGATTTACCAGTTGAACTTCCATATGATGTTGAATTTGCACCAGACGGAAAATCACCATTAGCTAAATCAGAAAGTTTTGTAAACACTACTTGTCCTTGTTGTGGTGCTTCTGCAAAAAGAGAAGTAGATACGCTAGATACATTTGTATGTTCTTCATTCTATTATTTAAGATATACTGATAATAAAAATAGTGAAATATGTTTTGATAGTGAAAGAGCAAATAAAATGTTGCCAGTTGACAAGTATGTTGGTGGACCAGAACATGCGTGCATGCACTTATTATATGCAAGATTTATAACTAAAGCTTTAAGAGATATGGGATATGTAAACTTTGATGAACCGTTTAAATCTTTAACTCACCAAGGACTTATATTAGGACCAGATGGATTGAAAATGAGTAAGTCAAAAGGGAATACAATATCTCCAGATGATTATATAAAAGAATTTGGTGCTGATGTATTTAGAATGTATCTAATGTTTGGTTTTGGATACACTGAAGGCGGAGCATGGAGTGATGATGGGATAAAATCTATTGGTAAATTCATTGAAAGAGTTGAAAGAATTATAGAACACTCAATAGCTGAGCTTAGAAATAAAGATAATAATAAAGATGTTATAGAGTCAGATGAAAAAGAACTTAACTATTGGAGACATTTTGCTATAAAAAATGTAACTGAAGATGGGGATAAAATGCAGTTTAACACTGCAATAGCTAGAATGATGGAATTTACAAATGCATTATCTAAATACTTAAATGTAAAAGTTAAGAATGTAAACTTCTTAAAAGAAGCATTAGTAGATTATATAAAACTTTTAGCACCATTTGCACCTCACTTTGCCGAAGAACAATGGGAAGCTTTAGGTATGAGTTTCTCTGTGTTTAATGAAAAGTGGCCAGAATTTGATGCAAATGCATTAATTAAAGATGAAGTTGAAATAGCTATTCAAATAAACGGAAAAATAAAAGCTAAGATAAATATTCCAACAAATCTTGATGAAGAAGGAATAAAAGAAGCATCATTAAATAATGAAATAATAAAAGAAAATATTGAAGGCAAGACTGTAAGAAAAGTTATAGTAATAAAAGGTAGACTTGTGAATATAGTTGCAAATTAAAAAAAGGTGGATTATCCACCTTTTTTTATTGTGTCTTTAATCAATGATTCATTTCATATAAAATTAAAGATGTTTAAGTATTTTATTTTTTATATAACTTATAAAAAAGGTCATGGCGTAGTCATATATATAAAAACCTATTTCATAAACAACAACAAAAATTAAAATTGTTGATGGATTAATATTAAAAATTTCCAGTACTTGATTTTTAGAAATAAACAATATTGTTGAAATGTAATAAAATAATAAACAAGAAATATTAAAACATATAAATTTAAGTACAAGTTCTAAGTACAGCTTGTTTATGCCTTCTATTAAAAATTTTAGTAATCCATAAATTCCAAAAAATATAGTATATATAAGCCATATAGATTTTTGGGGAATCAAAAAATAGGAAAGAAGAGATACGGATATATATACCATAATAGAAGGTTTGAAGCCTATAGTTAAAATAGATATAGGAATTATAGCAGAGGCTATGCCTAATATAAATAATGTATTAAATGGTATAAAAGCCGTTAAGTATAAAATAATAATACTTAATGCAACATAAATTCCACCTTTAGTTATGATATCAGTTTTACTACTTGTCATTATTCATACCCCCTAAAAAATAAAGATAAGGCATATGAAAAGAAATAAGAAGCCAAAGATTTGAAGCATATTTGGTTTCTTATTTCTTTGATTATGCCTAAGAAGATTAAAATTAATCCTCTATTAACAACAACTTATTATGTCACCGCCACAGCACTCGCAACAAGTATCTAGTACCCATAATTTACATAATAAATCGCAGCAACCGTCGCTATCATGTGTAGTTTTTCTGTAATTACCCTTATATGAATTTTGTCTCATTGATAATTCATTTAATGCACGTTGATATTCGAAATTATTAGGGTCCATTCTACAAGCTTGGGATATTAGATTATATGCACTATCAAACCAATTTTTTCTTAAGTTAACCATTCCCATAAGGAAATGCCATTCTGCAGTTCTATTATTTATAGAATTTAATTTTTTTTCAGCACCAGAAATATTCCCTGAATTTAAGTCTGTTCTAATAGATTGGTAAAGTGAAAAATCATTTCCATTATTAGAGTAGTTTTGTGAATTAGAACTATTATAAGAACCTTGACTGTAGCTATTATGGCCATTGTTTTTAGTTAAAGAGTCATAGGCTTCATTAATTTCACGCATTTTTTCTTCTGCAAGTTCTCTTAATGGATTATTACCATATTGATCAGGATGATACTGTTTAGCTAACTTTCTATAAGCAGATTTTATTTCATCTTCTGTAGCATTTTCTTTAATGCCTAAAACTTCATATGGATTTCTCATTTTATTACACTCCTTGAATTTAGTCACATTTAATTAAATAATAAATAAATTATCTCTATACATTACAATTAGATAGATTATACAAAATATAAATTTGAAATTTTTTATATTATTTTTTTTTATGTGCTTTGATATTTTCTATTTTTTCCATCAATCCTAAATTTAAAATATTATCTAAAAGGTCTTTATTCTTTAATATAGGTAAGTCTGATAAATTACGTACACAACTTTCTGCGCTCATTATAAGATTAAACTCTATTCTATCTTTTATTAAATTAGAAAACTCATCGTAAGGTAGATTATCTTTATTAAAGGCTCTATTTATTGGATTGAATTTATTTTCAGACATATCTTTTTCTAGGTCATCGTATCCGTCTATTAAATATATAAAACGTCCTAAATTGTATCCTAGATTATATAAATTGTCCTTTAGATTTGTATCAGTAGAATATTCGCAAATTATAGTTGCAGTCAAATCTGCAAAAATATGAGAAACTTCATCTATATTTAAGATATCAGAGCTATTTTCTATTTTAGATAAATTTTTAAGATTATTTTCCATATAGTTTAAAAGGTAAACTTTTTTATCATCCTTTGTCTTTATATATCCTTTTAACCCCAAAGCTAATATTTTACTAGAGTTAGAATTATCATCTTGGAAATTATCTAAAAGTTTAAAATAAGATAAGGCTACGTTGCAAAAGGCAGCGTAATCCAGAGCATCATTATTTATAACTTTTAATCTTTTTTTCACAGGATGAGCAATGCAAACAGTAGGATTGAATTGAATTTTTTCATCATTTAAACTATCAAGTAAAATTGCTAAAAAAGTCATATCATAATTTAAAGTAAATCGAGGTAAATTACCAAAATTATTTTTTATAGATAAACATAAGCCACAGTAATATGCCTTAAATTTTTCGTAGTCTTTTACTTTAAGTTCCATTTTACAGGGGGTTACATATCCAAACATTATATACCTTTTAATCCTTTATCATCTTCAAGAATTTCATAAATTGTTTTAGATGTAGTGTCCTTCATTGAATATCCAAGTAAGCTAACAACTTCTATTATTTCATCTTCATAAGAAGACTCTATTTCTATGTAAGGAAAAGGACAGTAAGATTTATCATTTATATCTATTTCGATTAAAGTATTCTTATATTTATAGCTTTCTCTATATTTTTTTATAGATTCAATAAGTTCTAGACCAAGAGATTCGAAAATTCTCTTTCCTTCTTCTCCATTATCTATAAGAACTTCACATTCCTCCATAATTTTATATTTTTCTTGACTTAATAATTTTTTAGTAGTCATATAAGCTAGAGTTCTGCTATTTAAAATATCATTAACTTCTCTTATTCTAGCATATCCTTTAGCATTTAACATTCTTCTGTCATTAAAATCATATATATTATTTATTTGGTTTTCTTCTTTTACTTTTATAGCATTAATGTTATTTAATTTACGTCTAATATCATCAGTATTTATATGTATAATTCTTAATTCCATTTCTTGCATAAAGTTCACTCCTATTAATTAAAGTTATGGTAAAGTATGATATTAAAATATTTTAAGATTTTTTATATGAATTATTATAACACACTTAGAGTTTTATATATAAAATTATTCTTAACAAAATATGGGTATAAAGCAATGTTTATGAAAATATAATTATATACGAATATATAATTATATTATATATTTAAATTAAGGTATTTAAGTGACAATTAAAACTTATTTTTGAATAATATAACATTTTATACTAATATTTAAAATAAATAATTTTAAAAGTAGAATTAAGATGTTAATAGTAATAAAATAAAATTTCATAATAGTTAACTATGATGTAAAAATGTGTTATAATAATTATTAGTTAACAATATTTATTAATTAATAATATGGATTAATAAACCAAATTTTGAATTTTATGTGAGTGTATTTAGGGGGATAGAGTTTTATGTTAGGTATATCAAAATTAAAAACACAATTAAACTTATTAAAAGAATTTTATAAAGAAAAAAATATAAAAGGAATTGAAAATTTGAATGATTCAAGCAAAGATAGTGAAATTAAATTTCTTTGCAAAATTTTTAGAGTTATATTAAAAGTGGCATCAAAAGTTGAAAATTTAACTAAAGGAGTACTTGGATTATCTACAAAAATAAGCAATTTTAATGTAGAACTGGTACATTATGCAAAAGAGCTTAAAGATATATCAAATGGATTAAAGGAGTCCTCGGAGAATTTAGCAGCTGTTATAGAAGAAACTGGAGCTAGTATAGAGGAAGTATCTGCTGCTGTTTCTAGTAATACTGGAGCTTTAGAAAATATAATGAATAAAACAGGCTTTTTAGATGAAACATTAGAAAAAAGTAGTAGCACTTTAAAAGAGATATTAGAAGTAAATGGAGAAGTTACGGAAAATTCCTCTATTATGAAAAACAATATGGATAATTTATCTGTAGTAATAAATGAGATGAGAAATATATTAGATGGAATATACAATATAGCTGATAACACTAAGCTGTTAGCTTTAAATGCTAGTATAGAGGCAGCTAGAGCAGGTGAAAATGGAAGAGGATTTGCGGTTGTAGCAGAAGAAATAAGAAGTTTATCAGAAAACACAACTAATCAATTAGAAGTAATTCAAGATTTTGTTAATAAGATAGAGAATTCTTCAATAAAAAGTAGTGAAAGTGTTACTAATACTGTAGATTCTATAGAGAAACTAGAAGGTTATACAACTAAAATAGCTAATTCTTTTGATGAGAGTAAAAATGCAATAAAGAGTATAGTTACTAGTATAGAAAGTGTTACATATAATATGAGCGAGGTAAGTGCAGCAGTTGAGGAGATTAATGCAACTGTAGATGTAATAACTACAGATGGGAATAGGGTTAATGACATTTCAAGTATTATAGATGATAAAGCTTCAAATATAATGACTGTAGGATTGGAATTAGGAAAAATAGAAGATGAGGTCTCTGTATTAGCAAAGGTTAGTGGAGAAATAGGTAGTGAGGAAATATTTAAAATTTCTAATGATGATTTTATAAATAATATAGATTTAGCTATAATTGCTCATAAAAATTGGGTAAATAATGTTAAGGATATGGCAAAAAATATGAAAGTCATCCCATTGCAAATGGATGGCAGTAAATGTGGCTTTGGACATTTTTATAATTCTGTGCAGCCAGTAAATGAAAAAATTTTAGGTATTTGGACTAAGATAGATGAAACACATAGACAACTTCATAGTATGGGTCATGTAGTTGAAGAAAATATAGAAAGAGGGAATAGAAGTAATGCTGTAGATAACGCTAAGAAAGCTGAAAATTTATCTTTTGAAATAATAGGAAAACTGGAAGATATAAAAAATATAGCAATTGATTTAAAAAAAGAAAAAAATACCGTATTTTAAATATATAATAAAAAAGGTGTATTCAAAATGTCTATAGTAATTTTGAATACACCTTTTTAACTTAAATAATAGTTTTATAAGGCAATTATTTAAGTTCCAAAATCCAATTTTCACCATTTTCAAGGGTGCCTTGTTCAATAATAGTATTGTTAGTAGCAATTGGACTATTAGAAACTTTGAATGTGGCATATTTTTCACCTTTAATATTAATTTCATACGCATCACAATCTTGATTGTTTACAGGAGTAACAGCAAATCTATCACTTTTTAAAACTCCTGATACAATATTTTTAATTTGGTCATTATTATAATTAGACATAATAGCGCCCCCTTTTGTAATTAAGATCAAAAATATTTGAAAGGTTTAATCTATAATTAGATTTGTTTGGTATTAAATCCTTTAATTGTAACGAATTCATTTATAGAAAATTATAATACAATCTATAGAGTAATATTATAATAATATTTTTAACTAATTTTTATAAAATATAACAAAACATAAGGAGACCTTTAAAATTATTTTTCTTCATAGTTCATAATATGCTTCAAGATCATATTAATGCTACCATCACCATTACGTTTTATTTCAAATCTATTTAAATCCCTATAAGCTTCTTCTGAAATATATAAATCAAGATCTTTATCAATTTTTAATCTGATTCTTTTTAATTTCTTTTCTACCCATTCTTTATCTACAGTTATTTTTTCGCTAACACCTTGTTCTTTAGCAAAAGTTTTAAAACTTTCTTTTAATTCATCATTATCTTTAAAAGCTTCCTCAGAAAATTGATTTAAGTCTATATTTTCTTCTTTTAAAGATTGTTTTATATGACTTCGTACTTTTTCTTGATCTGAAGCATTTTCATTAAAATTATTTTTAGTCCATTTCTCCGCGATTTTAACGAAATTTTTAGTCATGTCACGCTCATTATCAATTACTTTACAACCTAAAAAATTGTCAATAAAGTAATTAGAGCCATAGTCTTCAGCATTTTTGTTTTTACTTTGTTTATCAATAATCATAAGATCAAATTCATTATCAGCATTGATAGTTTTGATAAAGGCACATTTCTGTATTCTAGAACTAGAAGAAGGTAAGCCTGTAAATTGAGGAATTATATCAATGCCTATTTTGTTGTCTACATATTCAATTGTATGCATGTAATTTTTTATATAATCCATTTTAAAAATACATATGAATAATCCGTATTCTGTAGTAAAGCTTACTGTAACTAAGTCACAGGATGGAATGTTTCCTTTTGAGCGCATAAGCATAAACATCTGTTTTGCAAATTCTTTAGATACATTTATAATGTTGTTTTCACCATTTAAAAATTCTTGAGAAAGTTCTTTTACTATATTTCTATCTTCAGAAAAAAAAGCATATTTTAACTCTTCATCCTTTAAGCAACGTTGTATATGTTTCATTAAAAAAGCATAAATTTCATCATTTAATTCTAAAGCAAATTCATTTAGAACAGGTTCATCACTATTATTATCTAAAACATGAATAACAGCTTCGATTATATTAATTTCTTTTATATATTGCAAAAAAATCACTCCTAAAAAATATATTAAAACCATATTTTATGTCTAAGATTTATTATAACAATTTTTATAGAAAGAAAACAAATAAATAAGGAATATAAAAAAGGTTTTAATGTTCAAATTATATTGAAAATTATATAGTTAATTTAAGTAAGATAATGTAACTTATTCATATTATTAATCATAACAATAATTATATAATGATAAATTTAGGTGATGTATATGAAAGACATTATAAATTATTTTTTTGGAATAAAAAGATTTATATCTATACTATTAACAATTACATTTTGTATTTTATCCATAAAAGGAAGTATAAGTGGGGAGCAATTTGTAACTATATTTGCGGTAATAATATCTTTCTATTTTGGACAATCTACAGCTAGAAAAGCTATATCAGACACTAAATCAATGATAGGAATAGATGATGTTAGCAAATTAGGTAGTGGAAAAGAAAATGATGATTTCACATCAGATTCATAGGGTTAAAATATGATTTAAAAATAACAAAAATATCATGGAATTCCATGATATTTTTGTTAGTATAAATTATAATAAAGTTAGTACAGGTTCTAAATGTATTTTCATAGTAAGGGAAATTTAGAACCTAATACTTTAAGAAGAAACATTATTAATAACTTTGATTAAAGTTATATTAAAATTAATTCATAGAATTTGCAGAACCTAAAACAGTATCTATTTTATTTTCAACTAAACTTTGAATATTTTTTCTTGCTTCCCCAAGATATTTTCTAGGGTCGAATTGACTAGGGTTTTCTGCTAGGTATTTTCTCACAGTTCCAGTCATTGCAAGTCTTATATCTGTATCCATGTTTATTTTGCATACTGACATAGATGAAGCCTTTCTAAGCATTTCTACAGGAACACCTTTTGCTCCATTTATTTCTCCACCATTGTCATTACACATCTTAACATAATTTTCATCAACAGATGATGCACCGTGTAAAACTATAGGGAAATTTTTGATTCCATCTTTTTCTAATTTTTTTGTTATAGTTTCTAATCTATCAAAATCTAACTTAGCTTCACCTTTGAACTTATAAGCACCGTGGCTTGTTCCAATAGCAATAGCTAATGAATCTACACCTGTTCTTTTTACAAAATCAACAGCTTGATCTGGGTCTGTATAGGTAGCTTCATGAGAAGCAACTTTAACCTCATCTTCAACACCAGCTAATTTTCCAAGCTCTGCTTCAACAACAACACCTCTTGCATGTGCATAGTCTACAACTTCTCTAGTAAGTCTAACGTTTTCTTCATATTCATAATGAGAACCATCAAACATTACTGAAGTAAATCCAACTTCTATACATTTTTTTACTAGCTCTAAAGAATCGCCGTGGTCTAAATGTAAAGCAATATCTAAATTACTTTCTTTAACTGCTGCATCTACTAGAGATTTTAAATAATCAGGTCTCATATATTTTAAAGCACTTCCAGAAACTTGAAGTATAACTGCAGAATTTTTAGTTTTACAACCGTCAACTATTCCTTGTACGATCTCCATATCATTAATATTAAAAGCACCAATGGCATATTTTCCTTGGAATGCTTTATTAAACATTTCTTTAGTAGTAACTAAAGCCATAATAACTCCACCTTTCACTATATAATTTTAATATGACTAAATATACATATGTTTTGAAATATATTATTATACTCTATATTTATGAATATGTATTTTGTCTTTTAAGATGGTAATTTTAATAACAAAATTTTCTTAAAATAATTATAACATAATTTTGTTATTTTGCTATACTAATTATTAAAAAAAATATAAAATTATAACACAAATTTATAAAAATATATCATAAATACGAAATAGAGTACAACAATAGAATCTAAAATATATTTTTTAATGTTATTTTTTCTTCATCTTTCATAGCTTCAATTAAACCCTTAATGGCATGAATTGTTGATAATGAATGTGATTTATCCTTTTCATTTATAAATTGAGTAGCTTTAAGTGTCTCAATATATAAATTATCTAAATGCTCATGATCAGAAAATAAGGATATAAATTGAATTGATTTTTCAAAATCATCTAGAAGCTTTAAAGAATTAATATAAGCATTATCCCATTGATTAAAAGCAATATATTCTTCAGTTTCAGTAGCTAAGTCAATTAGATATTCGCAGCTACTAATAGTATAGTTTGTAGAATAATATATCCCTATAAGCATTATAACAAAAATAGTTAAAGGTAAAATAAGTTTTTTCATTTTTTTACTCCCTTTTAAAAATTTTCATTTATTTTTTGTCTTTTTTATTATTATTTTTCATAAAATGTGATAGTCCATTTTTAATTTGGTTGCTTTCATTAATACTAGTATTATTATTAACAGTATCATTTTTGTCTTTACATTTTCCTACAGAGGTTGCATCGTGATCTACTTTTTGAGTTTTTTCTTGAATGAAAAATTTATCATTATCATATACAATAGCTATAAAAACATTTTTATAATCATCAATGTCATGTTTTCTAAGTTGTTTTTTTAACCAAGTTTCATTTTGATGAAGTTCAGATAAATTATATGTATTAATCACTCCGTCACTTACAACTATTAGGGGTAGAGGCTTATCTTTTATATCTACGTTTAAATGCTTAGGCGTAATTGGAGCAATACATTCCTTTGGCATAACAGAAATAGTTCCATTAGTTTCTAATATCGCATAGTGGATATCAGCAATATTAAAGTAGCCATTTAATCTTAATTCTTCTAATAAATCATCTAAATTAAATCTTTGATTTTTTAGTTCATCAATATCAACTTTCCCATCTTTGATAAGGATACTTGGTTCACCATTGAAAATACTTCTAATTTTTTCACTTTTAAGTTGTAAAAAAGAAGTTATAACTTGCAACATAACAATTGTTATTATAGGAACTACAGAATTTGTTAAAGGAATTCGATTGTCTTCCATAGGCAAAACCCCTAATTCAGAAATCATAAGAGCTGTAACTAAATCAAAAGGCTCTAGTTGACCTAACTGTCTTTTTCCCATAATTCTCATCATGAAAAGTAAAAAGAAGTAAAGTATTATTGTTCTTATTAACGAGATAATCAATTTTAATAACTGCCTCCCTTCTTATATTAATTATTATTATTTGGATTTTTTAATATTGGGTTTGAAAAATTTTAAATAACTACAGTTGCATTTATTTTTATCAACCGATAACAAAGATTTGATGAATAAACTTAAATATAACATTAGATTCCTATATAACTACATAGTTAAAAAACAATACATTTAGTGATAATATTTATATTAAGGACATAGCTAATAATATTGTGTGTTTAAAAAACAAAAATATTACTTTAAAATTAAAAAAACATTGTATTAATTTAAAAGAGTTATGAAGAAAAAAATATAGGTTAAAATAATATTAATTAATAAAAAAGTAGATGCAAAAAATATTAGCTTCAATATAATAGTAATATCTATTTATAAAATTTGAGTTAATTTAAGTTTACATTTTAGATTTTATAGAGGAAGTTTGGGGTGGTGTACATGAAAAAAATTAAATTGAAAATTTTAGATAGTTATATAGAAGAGTTTAATGAGGGGATTACAGGTCAAGAAATAGTAAGGAAATATAATTTAGATTTAGAAACTCCTATAGTATTATGTAGTATAAATAGTGAAAGGTTGGAACTTTCAAGTAAAATTATGGCAAGTGGAGATTTTAATGTTATAGGAATAGAAGATAAAATGGGGATGATGACTTATATAAGAACACTTCAATTTGTGTTAATAAAAGCTACTCTAGATATTTTTAAAGATAGTAAAATAACAATAGAACATTCATTAAGTAAAGGTATTTTTGGAGAGATTCATAAAAAAACAGAACTTAATATTGATGATATATATTTGATAAAAAACAGAATGAAGGAGCTAATAGAAAGGGATATTCCTATAAAAAAAATTTCTGTAGGCAAGGAAAAAGCACTAAATATTTTTAAAACCTATAATATGGATGATAAAATAAAACTCTTAAAGAGCATAAATCAAGAGACTGTGAAATTATATGAGTTAGATGGACGATATGATTATTTTTATGGACCTATGGCCTTTTCCACAGGTGCATTAAAAAAATTTGATTTAATGTATTATGACCCTGGGTTTATATTACGCTTTCCAATAGATGAGAAAACGTTTGAAATTCCATATTTTAAAAACTATAGACAGTTGTCTAATATGTTTTATGAAACAGAAAAATGGGCAAAATTAGTAGAAGTTGGAAATTGTGGTACATTAAATGAAGTTATCCAAAAAGGAGATATAGTAAATTTAATAAGAATTTGCGAAGCGTATCAAGAAAAAAAAATTGGAAAAATTGCAGATGAAATTTGCAAGAATAAGAGAACGAATATTGTGTTAATTGCAGGGCCGTCTTCTTCTGGTAAAACAACTTTTGCTAAAAGATTAGGAATTCAATTGGAAGTGAATGGTGTGAAACCTGTTCCTATATCACTAGATGATTATTTTGTAAATAGAGAACAGACACCTTTAGATGAATATGGAGAATACGACTTTGAATCAATTTATGCATTAGATTTAAGTTTGTTTAATGATCATATAAAAATGTTATTAAATGGATGTGAAATTGAGATACCAAATTTTAATTTTAAAACAGGAAAAAGAGAATGGATAGGTAATAAAATGAAACTTCCCGAAGACGGAGTTTTAATTGTCGAAGGCATACATGGTTTAAACGAACTCTTAACCACTTCAATTGAAAAAGAAAGAAAATTTAAAATTTACATTAGCCCATTGACACAACTTAATTTAGATGACCATAATAGAATAGCAACGACTGATATGAGAATAATAAGACGAATAGTTAGAGATTATTTATCACGAGGTTGTGATGCAGAACGAACATTGAAAATGTGGCCGTCAATAAGAAGAGGAGAAGAAAAAAATATATTTGTATTTCAAGAAGATGCAGATATTATGTTTAATTCCTCACTTATGTATGAGTTGGCTGTATTAAAGAAATATGCATTAGAACAACTTTTACAAATAGATAGTAATAGTAGTGTATACTATGAGGCTAAAAGATTAATAAGCTTTTTAAATTTTTTTAAAGATATCGATGAGAAGCTAGTTCCTAATAATTCCATTATAAGAGAGTTTATAGGAAGCAGTTGTTTTTATCAATATTAAAATGTGATTTAAGGAGATGCACGGTATTTTTCCTTGCATTTCCTTTGTAAATTAAATTAAAAAGTATTAAAATATTCTTGAAAGATGATTTGTTAAGTTTTAAACTATTGAATAGTTCAAAAATAAAAAACGATACAAATTTCTATGTTTTAACTAAAAACAAGGAATTTATTATAAATTTATTACCACAAAGCAATGTAGGAGGAAATATATGAAGAATTATAGTGCTTTTGACATTTTAGGACCTATAATGATAGGACCATCTAGTTCGCACACTGCAGGTGCGGCTAGACTTGCAAAGATTGCAGCAAAAATAGGTGGAGAAAATATAAAGAAGGTTAGATTTTTACTACATGGTTCTTTTGCTAAAACTTACAAGGGTCACGGAACAGATAAGGCTTTAGTAGCTGGAATATTAGGTATGGATCCAAAAGATGAAAGATTAAGAACATCTATGGAAATAGCTAAAGAAAAAGGTTTAGAGTATACTTTCGAGGAAGTAGATTTAGGTGAAGATGTTCATCCAAATACTGTTAAATTTATATTAACTACAGATAAAGGGAATGATGTTACTGTTGTAGGATCATCTATCGGTGGTGGAAATATAGAGATATTTGAAGTTGAAGGACAAAGTTTAAGATTTACTGGGGAATATCCAACACTTATAATAAATCATACAGATACACCAGGTATGATTTATAAAGTGACAACTATACTTTATAAAGAAGATATAAGCATTGCATCAATGAATGTTTATAGAAAGATTAAAGGATTAGCAGCTGCTATGGTTGTTGAAGTAGATCATATAATAGATAGTAAAATAATAGACAGTATAAAAGCTATTGAAGGTATAACTAGTGTTGATCAAATAGTACCGCCTAAGGAAGGAGAATAAACCATGTTTGTAAATACTGCATTAGAAGTAATAGAAATTTGTGAAAAAGAAAATATTAGCATTGCTGAGTACACTATAAGACAAGAAATAGAATTTACAGGTATTAGTCGTGAAGAGGCAATGAAAAAAATGACTAATAATCTAGAAGTAATGAAAAAAGCAGCTCAAGAGGCTATGGATAGAGAAGTTATATCTGTTAGTGGATTAATCGGTGGAGATGCTGTTAAAATTAAAAAATATTTAGAAAACAATGAAACTTTATGTGGAGATGTTATGATTAAGGCTATGGCTAGAGCATTATCTACATCAGAAATAAATGCGGCTATGGGAAAAATAGTTGCTGCACCAACAGCAGGCAGTTGTGGTATAGTTCCTGGAGTTGTGTTAACAGCTGCAGAAAAATTGAATAAATCAGATGAAGATATAATAATGGCTTTATACTCTGCATCAGGCGTAGGTGTATTAATAGCTAAAAATGCTACATTAGCTGGAGCAGAAGGTGGATGTCAAGCTGAATGTGGAAGTGCAGCGTCAATGGCTGCAGCAGCAGTTGTTGAAATGATGGGTGGAACTCCAAAAATGGCATTTGATGCTGCTGCAATAGTTATTAAAAATGTAGAAGGTTTAGTTTGTGACCCAATAGCAGGGTTAGTTGAAATTCCATGCGCAAAAAGAAACATTGCGGGAGCAGTAAGTGCTTTAACAACTGCAGAACTTGCAATGGCTGGGGTAGAAAGTAAAATTCCATTTGATGATTGTATAGCTGCAATGTACAAAATTGGAAGAGAAATGCCAGCTGCATTAAGAGAAACCGCATTAGGCGGACTTGCAGTAACTCCATGTGGATTAAAATTAAGAAAGAAAGCTTTAAAAGAAGATTAGTAGTACATAATTTAAAGTAAAAAACTCTATTAGCAATTGCTAATAGAGTTTTTTTTGTGTCATTTTGTCAAATATTGAATAGTTTATTAATAGAATAATATCTATAATATTGAAGTCTATGTTATAAAATTAACAGTATCAAGGAAATAATATAATATTTTAAGTTAAACTTTTAATTTATATAGGGTTCTAAGATGAATTTTAAATTTATGCATTTATCAAATGAGAAAATTTAAGATTAACATCATACTAATAGGTGACAGCGTATTTTTTCTTAACTAATAACAAAAGTTTGATGAATAAATTTAAGTTTGAACTTATATCCCTGTACGGAGTGCCAAGTTGGCTTTAAAAATTGTTTATTTAAGAACTGGGATACCCAAAATAGTGAGACATGCGAAGAAACACTTAAAGTTCAACACTGTATTTTGTATAAAAATATTTTAAAGTTATTGAATAAATTTAAATACAAGCTTGTTTCCCTATATCTTTAAAAGGTACGAATTTTTCATGCAAATAAAAAACTATATTAAATTAAACTGTAAAATAAGAATCCTATTTTAAAATATGAAATAAAATTTTTAGCTTAAATTAGTAATTATAAAAAATGAAATCTGTAAAAAAATAAGTACAAGCTACGGAAAATATAGGGTTCCTTTTAAAAAGTTTAATAAGGGGGGCACAATGGAAGCTAAGGATAGAAATATGTATAAGAATTTAAGTTTACTAAAATTTATTCTGTCAATTGTGATAGCGATAATATTAATATTTATAAATACATCATCTTTTATTTTAAACTTGTTTTTATATTCATGTGCTATGGTACCACTAGCTATATTGTTAGGAAATGAGACATCAAAAATAACTTACTATATCGGTGAAAAAAAAGGTGGATTGTTAGCTGCTACAGTAGGAAATCTTCCAGAACTTATGATGGGGCTGTGGTCCATAAGATATGGAATGGTAGCTATGGCGCAAGCAGGACTTATGGGAGCTGTAATAACAAATTTATTGTTAGGATTAGGAATTTCTATAATTTGTGGTGGAATGAAATATAAAGAACAAACATTCAATAAAACAATGGCAAGAACTAACTTTAATTTATTATTTGTGGCTATAGCTTCAATAATAATAATAAGTTCACTTCAAGGAAATACTTTGTTAGAAGATAATCAAATAGCAATTGTAAGTTCTATTGTGTCCGTGGTATTAATAATCATATATATACTTGGACTGATATTTTCTCTATATACCCATAAAAATTTATTTTTAGCATCAGATGGAGAAAACAAAGAATCAGAGAAAAAAATATCTAAGGAATGTGTTGTGATTTTTATTAAAATACTAATAATATCAGTTTTACTTTATTTTATAAGTGAAAAACTAATATTAAATGTAAATATTATTGTAAATAATTATAAAATATCACAGGAATTTATAGGAATAGTTTTAATACCATTGCTTGGAAGTTTTGGAGAGAATGCTACAAGTATAGTTTGTGCTTTAAATAATAAAATAGACTGTAGTCTTGAAACCGCAATAGGTTCAAGTATACAAATAGCATTATTTGTTATACCACTTTTAATAATTATATCGCTTTTTATGGGTCTTAATATGACTTTAGTTTTTTCGAATTTCCAAATAATAATGCTTATAATAGCATTAGCTATATCTTATTTTGTATTTCAAGATGGTAAAACTTATTGGATAGAAGGGGTAATACTGACATCAACTTATGTGATTATAACTATAGCTTACTATTATATAGGATAATTATAGCGTTTTAATATGAAATTTTAATTTACACTTTTATAAAGTGGGTAGTTTTCACTAACAACTATTCACTTTATACTTGTGACTATTCATTAGCTAGTGGTTTAATATGATTTAAAAATGCCTAAGTATATAAATATATAAATATATATCATAAATAATTATAATTACTAATATATTAAGAGTATAACTACTAAAGTAAGGTGATGATATGAGTCATAGAAGAGTAATAGATGAGTATTATAAAGATATAACTAATTTAACTACACTATTAAATTCTACTAGTAATGCGTATAGGTTATTAGTAGCTTCAGCAAATGATTATAACAATATGGCTCTTGCTAAAAAGGCTGAAGTTAAAGATGCATTAAAAAGATCAAATGAATTAGGAAAAGTTATAGATAATATTATAGATTCATTAGATTATACAGTTAAGTGCTATAACAGATATATGAATACAAAATCAGATGCTATAGGACAAATATCTAATAGTACTTTTGTTGGAATAGAACTTGAAAATCAACTAAAAAGAACTGAATAGAAATACATAAAATTATAAAAAAGGCATGATTTTATTAAAATCATGCTTTTTAAGGTATATTTGATTATTAGATTGAAATATGTAAACTTTTTTAATCTACATCAAATTTATATGTTTAATATTAAATTTAAATGTTATCTCTTTTTTATTTGTAATTTGCTAACCATAAGTCCAGAAAAAATAATCATTAATATTACTGAAAAAGACATTGGTGGTATATTGTTTTCAATAAATAAAGCATATACTGCAATAAAACTTCCTGCTATTGTAATGGGTATGCCAGTAAATACATTATTAAAAGCAGCTGTTGTATTATAACGAGCAAGCCTATAAGCTCCAGCAACAGGAAATATTATTAGTGTAATATAACCTATCATACCCAATGAAGATAATCCACATAGTGTAAATATTAATAAAGAAGGAGCAACACCAAAAGAAACTAAGTCAGCTAAAGAATCAAGTTCTTTTCCTAAAGGGCTGTCTACTCCAAGAAATCTCGCCACTGTTCCATCATATCTATCAAATACACCAGCTAACAATATAAGTGCTGCTGCAACTTTAAAATTACCCTGCATAGTAAATTGAATTGATAGGACACCACAAATCAAGTTGCCAAATGTAAGACTGTTTGGTATGAACGATTTTTGCATAAAATCACCTCTCAAATTGAATTGATTTTTAATGTAGAAAAAAGTCTATTAAAAATATTATAGCAAGGACTATTATACTATAAATAAATTTAAATTTATATATAATAAGATTTTAAATTAAAAATAAAAAATTTAAAATTTTGTAATACCCTTGAGAAAAGTATTAGTAAAGGTTAAAATTATACCGTGATAAATTATTTGAATTTAGAAAAAACTAATGCTTATAAATTAAAATAAATGTAGTGTACATAAAAATAGAAAACTGAAAATGGCTTAGAGGAGGATATTATGAAAAAAGTGAAGTTTATTTATAATCCTTATTCTGGTGAAAATTCTATATTGGAAGAATTGGATACAGTTATTAGGATACATCAACAATATGGATTTGTCGTTGAGCCATATAGAATAGAAAGGGAAGAACCTATCTCTCAAGCTTTTGCTAATATAGATGAAAGTTTTGAGTATATATTAATAGCTGGTGGGGATGGAACTATAGATTCTGTAGTAAATCAAATAAAAAAAAGAGATATCGATTTACCAATAGGTGTGTTACCAGTTGGAACAGCTAATGATTTTGCAAAAAATATTGTAGGAATGCCAGAAGATGTTGAAAAATCATTACATCAAATATTAAATAGTAAAGAAAAGTATTTAGATTTAGGAAAAGTAAATGAAAAGTATTTTGTTAATGTAGCAAGTACAGGGATTTTTACGGATGTGTCACAAAAGACTGATTTACATTTGAAAAATACTATGGGAAAGATGGCTTATTATATAAAGGGATTAGAGGAAATACCTAATATAAGAAAATTAGGTGTAAAAGTTGAGTCATCAAATGTTACTTTTGATGGAACAATGTATTTAATGCTTATATTTAATGGTAAGACCGCAGGAAATTTACGATTAGCACAATCTTCAGAAGCTGATGATGGCCTTTTAGATGTAATTATAATAAAAAGCGATATAATGAAAAATGCATTAAATAATTTGCTTATTATGCTTAAAAAAAGGGGTATATACGAAATGGATGGAGTAATGTGTTTTAAAACAGATGAATTAACAGTACATTGTGAAGAAGATATAGCTACAGATATAGATGGTGAGCCAGGTCCACAATTTCCACTAAGAATAACTTGTGAAAAAAAAGCAATTAAAGTACTAGGTTATATTTATGAAATATAGAAAAACATCTCAAAATTACTAATTAATTTTGAGATGTTTTTATTTTAAAATAAAAAAACCTATTAGAACCCTATAAATTGTCATAAGTAAACATCAATTTCAATATAATCTATTAAAGAATTTTAATTGGAAAGAAAGTTAAAAAAGTTTTAAGTTAATCAGGTTATTGATTAAGAAAAATATAATAAGAAGTTAGATATATTTTCTATAAAGATGAATGTGATTTATGGTTAGGGGGGATAAAATGGATTATATTTATTTAGGATTATTATTTGTTATGATTTTATTGGTTTATGAAGGAATAACAACATCTTTATGTTATGCACCTAAAAAGATAAAATATATAACGTTATGTGCACTTATATTAGTTTTATTAAGGTATATATCATTAATAGTACTTTTTATAAATGAAAGACCGTTATATTTATATATGTTAAAACCTATAATGTTTTTAGAAATTATATATATACCAATAATAGGGTTTATAACAATATATATGTTATCAAGAAATGAAAAAATTAAATTAAGTTATTTTTATATGTTACTAGTTGTTTTTACAGGGGTTTATCTTTTGGTAACAATAAAATCACCAATAAATACAAATATATCTGATGTTTATGGGTATATAATAACATTGAAGAAGGATTATGGATTATATATAGTTTTATCTATTATAAATACAATATATTTAATTGTATCAATAAAAGCATATAGTTTTAAGTATTCTAATAAAATAGGAATAACTTTTAGTATTATATCAGCATTGACCATGATAATAACAATATTAATAAGTTTATTAGGAAGTTTTTTCTTTGGTGTGAAATTAATAGGGGAACTCTTTTGGGTAATAACTTTAGTATATTCTTTATCTAAGTTTAAGAAAAAATTTAAAATAAATTAAAACAAAAACTGGTAAGAACCAGTTTTTATTTTTTATACACTCTTTTAGTTGTTTTTTTTGAATGAGATCTCTTACTATTACTTTTTTCAGTTTTAGAGTTTTTATCAGTTTTAGAACTCTTTTCAACTTTTACTACATTTTTATTTTTACCTTGATATCCCTTACGTTTGATAGGTCTAGGACCTATGATACAATCCTGAGTAAATCCAATTAAATCTTCCCTGTTAGCTTTAATAAGTGCAGATTTAACAATGCTATGATTATCAGGATTTTCAAATTGCAATAGTGCTCTTTGCATATTTTTCTCTTTTTGAGCCTTTGGAACATATACATTTTCCTCTGTTATAGGATTTATGCCAGTGTAATATATTGTAGTTGAAAGACTACCTGGAGTAGGATAAAAGTCCTGTACTTGTTCTGGCATGTGTCCCATAGTTTTGATGTATTGTGCAAGTTCTATAGCTTCATTTAGTGTACTACCTGGATGGCTAGACATTAAATAAGGAACAACAAATTGTTTTTTGCCTAATTTAGTATTTATATCAGTATATTTTTTTCTAAATTTATCATAAACTTCTTGTTTAGGTTTTCCCATTTGAGATAATACTTTATCACTTATATGCTCAGGAGCAACTTTTAATTGACCACTTATATGATGTTCACAAAGTTCATGGAAAAATTTTGTATTTTTATCTTCAATTAAATAATCGTAACGTATTCCAGAACGTATAAATACTTTTTTAACTTTAGGTAGATTTCTTACTTTTTTCAATAAGCTAAGATATTCAGTATGATCTACAATTAAATTTTTACAAGGTGTAGGGAACATACATTGCCTATCTTTGCAAACGCCATGTTTAATTTGTTTTTTACAAGCTCTATGTCTAAAGTTAGCTGTAGGACCACCAACATCATGTATATACCCTTTAAAATCTCTATCGTCAGTTAGTGTTTTAGCTTCTTTAATTATAGATTCTTGACTTCTGTTTTGTATTACTCTTCCTTGATGATATGTTAGCGCACAAAAAGAACAACTTCCAAAACAGCCTCTATGGCTTGTTATAGAAAATTTAACTTCATTTAAAGCTGGAATACCTCCCATAGGTTCGTATATAGGATGATATGTTCTTGTGTAAGGAAGATTATAAACCTTATCCATTTCATCTTCACTTAATGGTTTTTGTGGTGGGTTTTGAACTACATATTTATCTTGGCAAGGTTCAACTATGGTCTTTCCCCATATATAATCTTGTTCTTTAGAATAAAGTCTATAGCTTTTGGCATAAGATTTTTTGTTTGTTGAAACATCTTCAAAAGAAGGTAACATTATATAATCATTAAGATTATCAATGCTTTTAGCAACATAACAAGTTCCTCGAACATGAGTTAATCTTTCAATTGAGCTTCCATAACTTAAAAATTTGGCAACTTCTATTATTGGATTTTCACCCATTCCATATATTAATAAATCCGCTTTGGAATCTAGTAAAATACTTTTTCTAACCTTGTCATCCCAATAATCATAATGAGAAAATCTTCTAAGACTTGCTTCTATACCACCAATTATTACAGGAACATGTTTATAGGCTTCTCTAACCCTGTTGGAATAAACAATTACAGCTCTATTAGGTCTATGACCAGACTTCCCACCGGGAGAGTAAAAATCATCATTTCTTTTTTTCTTTGCAGCGGTATAGTGATTAACCATAGAGTCAATATTCCCAGAATTTATCAAAAATCCAAGTCGGGGTTCACCTAATTTTTTAAAATCATCTACGGAATTCCAGTTAGGTTGAGCTATAACTCCTACAGTATAACCTTCTGATTCTAAAAGTCTTCCGATTATAGCTGTACCAAAGGAAGGGTGATCTATATATGCATCCCCAGTAATTATTATAAAATCTAGTTGATCTATATTACGTTTTTTCATGTCATCTTTACTTATAGGTAAAAATTCATTGTTTAAAGTCATAAAATCCTCCAATCTAATTAGAATTCAAAAGTACAAACAATTTAGTTTGTTAAAATATTTAAGAAAAGAAGCTATTTCATATGTATTTATATAAATTCTAATTTTTAGTTCGGTACTTTAGAAAATATTACAAAATATCGTATATGTAATTATTTTAAATGCATTATCAATATTAACATAACATAAAGAAAATATAAATAAAATAATTTTACTGTTTAGTATTTTAATAAAAAGGTGTTTTAAAATTACATGTAATTTTAAAACACCTTTTTATTAAAATATATGAATTGTTATTCTATTTAACTTCTTCTTGAACATATTTAAGTATTAGATCTATAGTAGCTAATACTGAATCCATATGAGTTCTTTCATATCCATGAGATGCAAATATTCCAGCCCCAATTAAAGCAGTTTTTATATCATATCCAGCTCTTAATGCAGCAGAGGCATCAGATCCGTAAGATGGATATGTGTCTATTCTGTAGTCTATATTATTATTCTTACAAAGGTCAGTTAATCTTACTCTTAAGTCTAAGTCATATGGACCAGAGGAATCTTTTGCAGCTATACAACATGCAAACTCCGTAGAGTTTTGATCAAGACCAGGGCAACCCATATCAACAGCTACAAATTCTTTTGTATTAGTTGGTATTCCAGCGCAAGCACCATGTCCAAGTTCTTCATAATTACTTATAAACACATTTATAGTATGAGGAAGTTCTATTTTATTTTTAACAATATATCTTAAAGTATATAGTAAAATTCCAACGCTAGCTTTGTCATCTAAATGTCTTGATTTTATAAACCCACTTTCAGTAAATTTAGTTCTTGTATCAAAACAAATAAAATCTCCAACATTAATGCCTAGTTTTTCAACATCTTTTTTAGAAGAAACTTTTTCATCTATAACAACTTCGTAGTTTTCAGCAACTCTTTTAAGTTCTTTAGCATCTCCACCACTTATATGTACAGATGGTTTTATGGTTTGAATTGTTCCCTCAAAAGTTTTACCATAAACAGTTTCTATTGTACAGTTTTCCCCTTCGATAGAATTCATCATAAATCCGCCAAGTTGAGTTAAAGAAAGTGTACCAGTTCCTTTTATACCGCAAACCATTGCACCTAATGTATCAACGTGAGCAGATAATGTTTTTTGATAGTTGTCATCTTTACCTGTTATAGTAGCAACTAATGCTCCTTTATTTGTAACATTATATTTAATACCTAGTTTATCTAATTCAGTAGCAATATAAGGCATGATTTTTTTTGAATAACCAGTTGGACTAGGAATTGTTAATATATTTTGTAAATATTCTTTAATTACATCTATGTTATGCATAATATCACCTCTTAAAATTAATATAAATATAAAAAATATTGTTAAGAAATTGTAAACATATTTTCTATTAATTTCAATATTAACATAAAATAATTTGAAAATCTAGTATTTTAAAAATATTGAGAAAATTTGTCTTTAATCTAAAATAATAAAAAGTATTATATAAATAAATTATTAATATAAATATATTAGTAACAGTAAAAGTGGTGCTGTGATGAATATTGTTAAAAAGGGAGAAAGGTTAATGTGGAGTATGTTCGGGAAAAAATATTTATTAATTGGTATAAGTATAATTATTATTACAATAGTTACAATCAACATATATGTAAAAACATTTGAAAAGGTTGTATACCCCAATGTATATGTGGAAGATATATATATTGGAAAATTAAATGAAGAAGATGCAATAAAGAAAATACATATAAATTTTGAGGATAAGATATTAGATAAAAATATAATTATTCAAGTTGGCCAAGAAGAGTTTAAAATAAGTTTTAAGGAATTAGGAATTGAATATGATATAGAAAAAGCTGTAAAGGAAGCAGTGAATTATAGCAAGAATTTAAATGTTTTAAAAAAATTTTCAACTTTAATTAAAGGTGATAAAAATTATATTAATATTGATTTGAAGTATAATGAAAAGGCAGTAGATGGTATTATTTATTCAATAGAAAGTGATGTTAATATAAAACCAATAGAAAGTGAAATAAAAATAGATTCTAATGGCAATATAGAAATAACTGAAGATGCTACAGGCATTAAATTAGAAAGTGATATATTAAAAAAAGATATTTTAAAAGAAATAGAATCAAAAAAAATAGAAGAAAAATCATATATAGTTGGAAATTTAATTACCTGGTATCCTAAAAAAACTAAAGAAAAGTTAAAAACTATAAATAGAAGTATAACTGAATTTTCAACTGAGTTTATGAATTCAGGATATAGCAGAAAGAAAAATATTAAATTAGCTACTGAAGCTATAAATGGTAAAGTACTTATGCCGAATGAGACATTTAGTTTTAATGATGTAGTTGGACCTAGAACAGCAGGTAAAGGATATGAAAGGGCTAATGTTATATCAGGTAATAGATATATAGAAGATATAGGTGGGGGAGTATGTCAGGTGTCTACAACATTATATAATGCTGTATTAAAATCTGATTTAGAGGTTTTAGAAAGAAGGAATCATAGTTTGCGAGTTAAATATGTTCCATTAGGGCTGGATGCAATGGTAAGTTATGGAGCTTCGGACCTAAAATTTAAAAATACAACAGATTATCCTATATATATTTATGGTGAAGCAAATGAAAATTATGTTGCATTTAAAATATATTCCAATAATAGTCTGGCAAAAAAATATTTTGAGATTGAAACTAATATAGAAGATATAATTAAGCCTAAAAATTTTATTAAATATAATTCTAATATGGCTAAAGGTGAGAGATATATACAAAAAACAGGTAAGCCAGGTTACAAAGTTAATAGTTATAAAAAAATATATGTAGATGGAAAATTTATAGAGAAAAAACTTATATCTAAAGATATATATAAGCAAGTTGAAAATATAGTTATTGAAGGCAGATAAAATTTTTATGAACTAAAAGTTAATTTTTTATTAAAAAACAATTTCTAAAAACTTATCTATATGTTATAATTTATCGTGTTATTTAAAATATTCAAAATTAAATAAATAATTCAATAAAAAAGGGGATAAGTTTTTATGATTATATTAGCAATAGTTACAGCAATACTAATAGCATTAGTTGGTGTACTTATAGTTTGTAAAGTATCTATTGAATTAGATAAGAAAAAGGGGATACAATTTAAAACAAGAGATTTAGATTATATAGATGGTTTTCAAGAAATTGATAAGAATGTTGAAACTACGATGACATTATACTTTAATAATTTTACGTTGGATTTTAAAGGTTTTGAAGAAAAGAAAAGTTCAATAAATATTTTAAATATAAGAGATATAAAAATTTATGATGAAAAAGAGGACTTAATATCTGACATAAAATATCATAAAATTAAAAGTACAAAGAAAATTCAATCTAATATGTTAACAAAGAAAAAACAAATAGTTATTAAAGTTTTTGAAGATGGGAGAGAAAGTCATTTAATATTTAGTTCAAGTTTCCCAGAACTAATAAAAGGAACTTTAGAAAAAGCTATAGAACAGGAAAAGGAAGAGTTAAAATCTAAAAATGCGATAGCGTCTAAGTAGGACCGTTTCCTATTATATATATTTATAAGAAATAAGAAAACATCTTATTTCTTATTTTTTTGGAATAAATATGTTAAAATAAAAATAATTAGAAAATTAAAAAAGAGGTGCTTGCATGGATAGAGTGGATATTATAGATAAAATATTAACTAATGTAAATAAGGTTATTATAGGTAAAGATAATGAAGTTTTAGATATAATTAAAGGAGTATTAGCAGATGGACATATTTTAATAGAGGATATCCCAGGGGTAGGAAAAACAACATTAATTAAAGCGTTAACTAAATCCTTAGGAATGTCTTATAGTAGAATTCAATTTACTCCTGATTTATTACCATCAGATATAATAGGAGTATCTATATATAATAATAAGATAAATGATTTTGAGTTTAAAAAAGGATTAGTTTTTTCAAATATAATACTAGGAGATGAGATTAATAGAACTACAGCAAAAACACAGTCAGCTTTATTAGAGGCTATGGAAGAAAAACAAGTATCAGAAGGTAATATAACGTATAAATTGGATGAACCATTTATAGTTATGGCTACAGAAAATCCCATAGAATATGAAGGAACGTTTCCACTTCCAGAGGCACAGTTAGATAGGTTTATGATGAAGGTTAAAATAGGCTATCCTATGGAAGATGATGAAATTAATATATTGCAAACATATAGGACAAGTAATCCTTTAGAAAATATAGAAAAGGTAGTTTCAAAAGAAGAAATACTTAGGCTTCAAGAAGAAGTTAAAAATATAAAAATAAAAAAAGAACTTAGTGAGTATATTGTTAAAATAGTATCAGCAACTAGATATAATAAAAATTTGATTTTAGGGGCTAGTGTAAGAGCATCATTAGCATTACAAAGGATTGCACAAGCAACTGCACTTATGAAGGGAAGAAATTTCGTTATACCAGAAGATATAAAGGAAAATGCTAAACTTGTTTTATGTCATAGAATATCACTTACATCTAGTAGCAGAGCTAATAAAATTACTGAGGAAAAAGTTATTGATGATATATTAAAATCAATTCAAGTTCCAAAGGTGATAAGTAATGATTAAATTTAAAAAGAAGTATCTAATTTTTTTAATAATATCATTTATATTTGCTAAGGTGTTTGGTGGAAATCTACCCTATGGAATTTTTTATACTATAATAGTGATTGGAATATTAGCATTAATATATATACCAATTTCAATAAAAAATATTGATGTTTTATTCAAAATAGATGATGAGAAAAATAGGGAATGGAATAAAAAGGGGTTATTATGTGTTGGAGATAGATTTATAGCTAATTTAGTTGTAGAAAATAATAATTTTTTATCTATACCATATATAAAGATTAACAACTCCATGTTTTCAAAGATTATAAAAAATTATAATGGTGATTTAATATATTTAAAATCTGGAGAGAGATATTGGTTAAAAAAAGAAATGCTTTTTCAAAAGAGAGGAATATATGATTTTGGAACTACTATAATTAAAGTAAATGATTGGTTTAACATAATAATGATAAAAAAAGAAAAAAAACATGTAGAAAATGTTATCATATATCCTAAAATTTATAATATTTCAAATTTTACTGTAGAGCTTAATAATAGATTAGAAAGTTTAAGTAAAAGGATAATTAATGTTAAAGAGAGAGATATAGTTAGAGATGTAAGAGAGTATCGAGTAGGAGACAATGTAAAGAATATACATTGGAAGCTTAGTGCTAAACAAAACAGGTTATATGTAAAAAATTATGAAAAAATGGCAGGGAAAAAGGTAAATATTATAGTTAATATGGAAAAAATTAGGGATTGCCATACGTATAATGAAGAAGATGAGGAATTGATGATAGATATAACATCTTCATTAATAAATGATTTTTTAAAAAAAGAGATCAAAAGCAAAATCAATATTAAAAATTTTCAAAATAAATCTTTAAATATATATAACTATGATGATTTTCAAGGGCTATTAGAGTATTTCCTAAGAAATTATAGTAATGGTGAAGGTGAATTTGGTAGATTTGTAGAAAAGAATATAAAAAATGAAATGAATAAATCTTCAAATATAGTAGTAACAATGTGCATAAGTGAAGAATTGAAAAATGTATTAATTAATATGACAAACTTAGGGTATTCTATAACATTGCTGCATTGTAATAAAAATTTATATGAAAATAAATTTATAAAAGAATTAGAAAATTTTAATATAAAATGTTTTAATTTAAAACATATAATAATAAATTAAATAATTTATTTATGGCGTAAAAGTAGGTGTATCATGTGGAAAAATCTAATAGAGAGAAAAAACATAAAAAATATATATATGATATATTTTTAGTTGTAATAAACTTAATTGTTCCTATTGAGCTTATTAGAACTGGATATAGAATAAAAGATTTTGATTATAAATTTGTATTATTGATAATTATTTTCTCAATAATACTATATATTTTTTATTTTGAATTTTATATAAAGAAATTATATAAAATTTTACCAATTTTAGCAGTATTTTTTTTAGGAACAGTTTTTTGTTTAAAAAATTTTCAGTTAGTTACTCAATTTATAGATAAAAATATAATATCAGCTGCAATTAAAATATGGCCTAAAATAATGAAGAATACGGAAACAAATTTTAAAGACTATAAATATATAATAGTAATAATGTTACCCACAATAGTAGTATTACTAATAAGGTTAACTAAAAGGAAGAAAAAAATTATATTGTTTCTAAACTTTATATTTATTATATTGTTTTGGTTTTTATATCAAAAAGAAACATTAAATGTAGTTAAAGTGTATTTATTTATAACTCTTGTATCTGTATTTATTACAAATTATTTGAATACAAAAGAAGATTCTATAAGGGAAAAAGTAAAGATAAGAGATAGTAAAATATTATATTTAGCTTATGGTTGTATGATATGTATCTGTGTTGTAACCCTGGTAGAGATAATACCTAAAAATTATAAAGGTATAAGTGGGAATAACTACAGTAAAATTTTTAAAAATACTTTTAGTGGAAATTTACCAATAGAAATGTCTTTAATTAATGAATATGGTTTGACAAGTTCAGGTTATGATGAAAGAGATAAAAACTTAGGAGGTCCTCTTACAATTAACAAAACTCATGTGTTTGATGTAAAAGCTGATGAGCCCTATTATTTAAAAGGAAGTATAAAGGAAATATATGATGGGAAAAAGTGGACAAGTAAGTATGAGGCAGATAGTTTTATTGAAATAAAAAAAGATCAACAGTATAATCCTATCAAATTTAAAAAGCAGGATTCACTTAATAATTTAAGTCTAAGGAGTATCCGTATAACCCCTAATAAAAACTTAAAAACTACAAGTTTTTTTATGGTAGAAAAAACTAGAAAAATAAGAGGGGCGTTAGATAAAATATATTGCAACGAAATTCCTGTATTTTTAAGTTCTAAAAAAATAAATAATCCATATAATGTTATATTTTATACTAATCCTTTTGAAAAAGAAATTTTTAAAAGTGTAGAAGGATATAGTAATGAGGAATATGAGAATTACAATATATTACCGAGAAAACAATGGTTAGATAAAAGTAGATTAAATTATATAGATAACAGTGAAAATTCAGAAAATAATTATATAATAAGTAATAAATATGTTGATTATTTATCTATTCCATTTACAGTTCCAAAAGAGGTTTATGATTTAACAAATGAAATAATAGAAGGAAAATACTCTAATTCAGAAAAAGTTTATGCTATAAAGAATTACTTAAATAAAAATTATCCTTATAGTTTGGAGGTATCTAATATTCCTCAAAATGAAGAATTTGTGGATTATTTTTTATTTAAAGAAAAAAAAGGATATTGCACATACTTTGCAACTACAACTACAATTATGTGTAGAATTGCTGGAATACCAGCAAGATATGTAGAAGGTTTTAAAATAGATGAAAAAAGTAAAAATGATAAAGGTGAATATGAGGTAACTAATGGAGAAGCCCATGCATGGTGTGAAATTTTAAGCAATCCAAAAGACTGTACATGGAAAATTGTAGATTCTACTTCAACTCCAACGGAATGGGAGAGAAGCATAGAAAAAGAAAAAAAAGAAATCGAGGTAGATAGTAAAAATAACAATGAGAAAAATGTTGAGAGAGTAGACAAAAACATGAGTACTATTGAAGAGTTAGAAACTGATTCAAATGAATTTTTTAATTTATATGATGAAAAGATGGTAAAAAATATATTTCCTATAATTTCAATATTATTTTATATCCTTATAAAAATTATTAAAAATATTAAATGGAAAAAACATATGTATTCCTGTGACAGTATTATTCCAGTATATAATTTCTATTTATTTAGACTTAGTTCAATTGGAATAAAAAAAGATGATAGTATGGGAGATTTAGAATTTCTAAAATCTTTAAAGGATGATGAACTAAGAGAAAAGATGAATTTTTTAGTAAATGAAAGTTATAAAGAATTTTACGGTGAATTAAAGTATGAAGAAATAAACAAAATAGAGTATATTAGATTTATAGAAAATTATATAAAAAGCAAAGAAAGAAAAAGCCAATACTGGTTAAAAAGATATTTTTCAAAAATCTAGTAAAATATTATTTGTAAAATAGATGCCACCTTAAGTTTTAGTATTAAGGTGGTGTTTATATAATAGAAAGTTTTTATAGTGTATTTAGTAAGGGAGATGATTATATGAAGTATAAATTACTTTGTACAGATATGGATGGTACGCTTTTGGATAATGATAAAATGGTAAGCGAAGGTACACTAGATGCTATAAAAAAAGCTCATAATAAGGGAGCAAAAATTGCTATAACTACAGGTAGAATCTTTACATCAGCAAGATATTATGGTCATTTGTTAGGTATAAAAGCACCAATAATAGCATCTAATGGAGCATATATAAGAGAAGGAGACAATGTTATATATAAATGTGTTCTTGGAATTAATAATTGCATGGAAATTTTAAATATATTTAAAAAATATAATTTAGTACCGCATTTTTATACAGCAAATGGTATTTTCGCAGGGGATACAAAATATACTTCTAGATTTTATGCTAAGTCAAATCAGGTTGTTCCAGATGAATTCAAAATAAATATAAAAAAAGTAAGTCAATGGAAAGATATATTTGATAATTATGAAGAAGAGATTTTAAAAGCAGTTGCAATAGATGATGATTTTGAAAAGTTAAAAAAGGCAAAAGATGAAATAAGAAGTTTGGGAAAATATGAAGTCGTAAGTTCCTTTTCTAATAATTTTGAAGTTATGAACAAAAATGTATCTAAAGGAAGAGCAGTAGAAATGCTTACAAAACATTTTAATATAAGTAAAGACGAAGTTATAGCAATTGGGGATAGCGAAAATGATTTATCTATGATAAGTTATGCTGGGGTAGGTGTTGCTATGAAGAATGGGGAAGATTTAGTTAAAAATGTTGCAAGTTATATAACTGACACTAATGATAATGAAGGTGTTAAAAAGGTTATAGAAAAATTTATATTAGAAGATGTTAACTAAAATATTATAGAGTTTAAAGGATAAATGAATTTAAATGCTAAGTTGTTTTAATATATGGCTATGAAAATGAGAAATTCATAGCCTTTATTTATTTAATTATATAGATCTGTATAATTAATATTATCTGATAGAGGTTAAAGAATTTTATTCAAATATAAGAAGAAATATATACTATAAAAATCTTTTTAAAAAGCGTATAATTTATAAATGTATAGGTAGAAAGTAGTAATTATCTAAATAGATAGGTTATTAAGTTATTATTAGTATATGTATTGTAGAGTTTGTTAAGTGGTAAACTTTACTATAGAATATATTATTTAATATGTTATAATATATTATTATTTTATTAAATGTAGAAAAAACTAGTATAAATATTTTAAAATAAAAGAATAGTTATGTTTTATTAAAGTATTAAAGTTTATTAACAAATAGAGATTTAGCTTGTTTCACCATACAGGTAAGAGGTATAATTTTAATTATACTGTATTTTAGAAATTATATATTTTATTAGAATTATTAAAGAACAGAACCTAGTATGGAAGTTTATTTTTAAAATTTTATTTTAGTATTATACTAGGTAAATTAGGGAGGAAAAAGTATGAATTTAAATATAGTATTGTTTCAACCTGAAATTCCTCAAAATACAGGAAACATAGGAAGAACTTGTGTACTTACAGATTGTAAATTACATCTTATAAAACCATTAGGATTTAGTTTAGATGAAAAAAGTTTAAAAAGAGCAGGATTAGATTATTGGCCATTATTAGATATAGAAATTCATGAGTCATATGAGGCTTTGAGAGAAAAGTATAATAATGGCAATTTTTATTTTTGCACTACAAAAGCTACTAAGTTTTATACTGATGTACAATTGAAGCAAGGAGATTTTTTAGTTTTTGGAAGAGAATCTAGTGGATTGCCGGATTATATAAGAAATGAAAATAAAGATAACTTAATTAGGGTTCCAATGGTTGAGACAACTACAAGATCTTTAAATTTGTCTAATACTGTGGCAGTTATTGCATATGAAGGATTAAGACAAATTGGATTTAAAGGAATGAAGTAGGAGGGAGTTAATGATGAAAGAAAAAATAAAAATTATAACTGATTCTACTTGTGATATACCAAAGGAAATAGTAGAAAAATATGATGTAGAGGTAATACCTCAAATAATTAATGTAGATGGACAATCCTATTTAGATGGAGTAGAAATAACATTACCTACATTATTAGAAAAAATGGAAGAAAGTAATGAATTTCCTAAAACAGGCCAAATAAATCCACATAGATTTGTAGAAATATATGAAGGGTATTTAAAAGAAGGATATAAAATAGTAGCTATACACATGTCTTCTAAAATGAGTGGAACGTATCAATCAGCATTAGTTGCTAAGGATTTATTAGAAACAGAAGATGTATTTATCATAGACTCACAAGCTGTTTGTGCAGCTCTTGGAGTATTAGTATTAAAGGCAGCTATTTTAAGAGATAAAGGTTTAACGGCTAAAGAAATTTATGATGAAACTTTAAATACTGTAGACAAGGTTAAAAGTATAACATGCTTTCAATCATTAACTAATTTAATCAAAGGTGGAAGATTGTCAAAAACAGCAGGAGCAATAGGGAGCTTTTTAGGTATAAAACTTTTATTGACTATAAAAAACGGTGAAATGACTGTTATGGAAAAGATAAGAGGAAATAAGAAAGTTCAAAGATCGATACTTGAATACCTTGAAAAGTATGATTTAGATGAAGAATACCCTGTTATTGTTATAGAGTCAGACTTTAAAGAGGAGAATGCTTCTATATATGATAGTTCAAAAGAATTTTTAAATAACAAAAATGCTAAAGTATATGAATGTCCACCAGGATGTTCTGTCGGTGTACATTCAGGAAATAATGTATTTGCAATATTTTTTATAGAAAAGTAATATATAAAATAATAAAGAGTATATAAATAATAGAGATTTAGTAATCTCTATTTTTTTTAGATTTATAAGCAAATTTAAAGAAAATAAGTAGATATCATAATGTTTTTTCATCAAGTGTCAATTATGCATTGAAATTTTCTTTAAATTGTTGCTGTTTTAATTTGAAGTTAAAGTTTTTATGTATGAGTTGATAAACTACCTATAAAAATAGAGTTAAGCTTGAAAATTTCAAAATTATAGTGTTGCAAAATAATAATAAAAAAAATTTCATATACTTATATTAGTATATATAATTTGAATATTAGTAAATTTATAGAACAATGTAATTAAGTTAATAATATAATAGTAGTAAATAAATATATATAAGAGTTATGTTATAAAAATAACAAGAACTATAAGGAATTTTAGATAAATATAAAGAATAATGTTAAAAAAATAGTGAAAAAAATAGATAAAACTGTAAATTATTTAAAAATTCTAAATTGTTTATAGGTATTTCAAATACAAAACATTCTAAAAATTATAGAAATTTATGTTGTGATAGTATATACTTAACTTGTAAGTTAAATTTCAAACAAATCTAAAAATTCAATAAATTATGGATGATATTTTCGAGAGATGACTTTATATATTTCAAATAATTTATTATAAAGTAGCCGAAGAAGAAAGAATAAATTTTAGCCAAATTTAATTCGAAACTTTCAGGCAAAGGGATCGAAAATGGACATAACTCTGGAAAGCATGGGCACCGAAGGAGTAAAACTCTCAGGTTAAAAGGACAGGGCATAGGCAAGATTATATTTAATTTTGCATATGTCCTTTTATAGTTAGGAGGTAATTAGGTGATAAAGCCATTATATATAGTTACAAACAATCCATTATCTAAAGAAAAATTTGAAAGTAAATTTAAAATAATATATTTAGAAAGAAAAGCGGCTATGGATGTATTAAAAAAAGTCAGGGATGAAATACATCTAGGGCATGAGCTTTTAACTCATCCGTTGATGAGTAGTGTAAAACCTAATGAAACTCCATATAGAACTGTTTGCTTGTCAATAGAAAAAGGGTGTTTGGATATGCAATCACTAGATATAATTGAAGGAGCAATACACACAACAGAAAAATTTTTAAGAGATTTCAAAACTCCAGATTGGAGTGAAAGAATATTACAAGATTTTCAGGTTATAGATTGCGATTTGATACATCACGCAATTGAATAAGGAGGGTAATTCATGGAAAAAAAGATTTATGATACGATTATTATCGGAGGTGGTCCAGCAGGATTAGCAGCATCATTATATGCAGGAAGAGCTAAGATGAGCGCTATGCTTTTAGAAAGAGCTAAATTTGGTGGCCAAGCAGCTACAACTTCTGAAATAGAAAACTACCCAGGATCAATAAAAGATGAAACAGCTCCGCAAATAGAAAGAATGAGACAACAAGCTGAAAACTTTGGAACAGAAATTGTTAAAGATGAAATTGTTAAGGTAGAGTTAGACGGAGAAATTAAAAAATTAGTAGGAAAATTAGGCGAATATGAAGCAAGAACAATAATAATAGCTACAGGTGCTAATCCAAGACTTGCAGGATTTAAAAACGAAGTGGAGTTAAGGGGAAGAGGGGTTTCCTATTGTGCTACATGTGATGCTGATTTCTTTGAAGAATTAGATGTTGCAGTAGTAGGTGGTGGAGACTCAGCATTAGATGAAGCTATATACTTAACAAAATTTGCTGAAAAGGTTACAGTAATTCATAGAAGAGATGAATTTAGAGGAAATAAGTCAGTTCAACAAAGAGTATTTGCAAATGATAAAATAGAAGTTCTTTGGGATTCTGTTGTTGCAGAAGCAGTAGATGATGATGGAATACTTGGTGGATTAAAAATTAGAAACGTTAAAACAAATGATATAAGTGATTTGAATGTTCAAGGATGCTTTGTATTTGTAGGATATGATTCAAATACAAAAGTATTTGAAGGAACCAATTTAGCGTTAAGTGATAGAGGCGAAATCTTAACAGATGAAGATATGAAAACTAACATAGAAGGCGTTTATGCAGCTGGAGATGTTAGGAAAAAATCATTAAGACAAGTTATAACAGCAGCAGCAGATGGTGCTATAGCAGCAACTCAAGCAGAACACTATATTGCAAATAAATAATTCAGAAAATAAATTTTTTATATAATATTAAATATATTTTAAAAATTTAAATAATTTAATTGAAAGTAGGAGGAACTAAAAATGTTAGAAATCAATAAGGATAACAAAGAATTATTTGAAACAGAAGTTTTAGGAGAAAGTGAAAAACCAGTATTCGTTGACTTCTGGGGTGACAAATGTGAAGTATGTAAACAATTAATGCCATCAGTTCATGAATTAGAAGAAAAGTATGGTGATAAAATTAAATTTACCAGCTTAAATATAACAGGAGCAAGAAGACTTGCTATAGCACAAAAAGTTTTAGGACTTCCAACAATGAAAATATACAAAACTGGAGAATGTGTAGAAACAATAACTCCAGATAAAATATCTAACATAGCAGATGTAGATAGCTTCATAAAAGCTTACTATGAAACATTATAATCTGAAAAAAGTTAGTTATATTTGGTAGGCAGCTTAGCTGCTTACCTTAATATAAAATAAAAAATGAAAAGTTATATTAACTTTATATATTCTAGGAGGTGAATGTTTTGCGTCTAGAGATTGGAAATATCATTATAAAAGATCTTCAATTTGGACCAGAAACAAAAGTTGAAAAAGGAACTCTTTATGTTAATAAAGAAGAGCTGCTAAAAGAAGTGGGTGGAGATGAAAGAATAGAAAGTATTGACTTCGATATCGCAAGACCAGGTGAAGAGGTTAGAATTATTCCTGTAAAAGACGTAATTGAACCAAGAGTAAAAGTTGAGGGAACTGGTGGAATATTCCCAGGATTCATCAATAAAGTTGATACAGTTGGTTCAGGAAAAACACATGTTTTAAAAGGTGCAGCAGTTGTTACAACTGGTAAAATCGTTGGATTCCAAGAAGGTATCGTAGATATGTGTGGAGAGGGAGCTAAATATACACCGTTCTCTAAAACTAATAACTTGGTTGTTATTTGCGAACCAAAAGCAGGAGTAAAACAACATGAACATGAGGAAGCTGTAAGAATGATAGGATTCAAAACAGCTACGTACCTTGGAGAAGCTGGAAAGAATGTTGAACCAGATGAAGTCAAAACATTCGAAACATTGCCATTATTAGAACAAGTTAAGCAATATCCAGATTTGCCAAAGGTAGTCTATGTATATATGCTTCAAACACAAGGGTTACTACATGATACTTATGTATATGGAGTAGATGCTAAAAAAATAATACCGACATTTATTTATCCAACAGAAGTATTTGATGGTGCGATAGTTAGTGGAAACTGTGTATCTGCTTGTGATAAAAATCCATCATATGTACACATGAATCATCCAATAATAGAAGATTTATATGAAAGACATGGAAAAGATTTTAACTTTATTGGTTGCATAATAACTAACGAAAATGTGTATCTTGCTGACAAAGAAAGATCCTCAAATATGGTTGCTAAGTTAGTAGAATTTGCAGGAGCGGATGCTGCTATAGTTTCTGAAGAAGGATTTGGTAACCCAGATGCAGACTTAGTTATGAACTGTAACAAAATATCAGCTAAAGGAGTAAAAACTGTACTTTTAACTGATGAGTATGCAGGACAAGACGGCTGTTCTCAATCATTAGCTGACTCAACTCCAAAAGGCGATGCTGTAGTAACTGGAGGAAATGCTAATGAAGTAATAGTACTTCCACCAATGAAAAGACTTATAGGACATGTTGAAGCAGCAGATATAATTGCTGGAGGACACGTTGGAAGTTTAAGAGAAGATGGATCAATAGAAGCTGAAATCCAAGTTATAACTGGAGCAACAAGTGAAGTAGGATTCAACTATTTATCAGCTAAAGGATTCTAATTTTAAAATATGAGTTTAAAGAGAGAGATTATAACAAGTTAAGAGTAATTACGAAAGGAAGATGAAATTATGTTAAAAGGAAAAAAGGCTATATGTATAGGAGATAGAGACGGAATACCAGGACCAGCGCTAGAAGCTTGCGTAAAATCAGCAGGTGCAGAAGTAGTTTTTGCATCAACAGAATGCTTTGTCTGAACAGCTGCAGGTGCAATGGATCTGGAGATCCAACAAAGAGTTAAAGATTTGACAGAAAAATTTGGTGCAGAAAATGTAGTAATAATAATCGGTGGAGCAGAAGCAGAAGCGTCAGGACTATCTGCAGAGACAGTTACAGCTGGAGACCCAACTTATGCAGGTCCTTTAGCAGGAATAGACTTAGGATTAGCAGTATTCCATATTGTTGAACCAGAAGTTAAAGAAGAATGTGATGCAGGCATATACGATGAGCAATGCGGAATGATGGAAATGGTTTTAGAAGTAGATGAAATCATAGGAGAAGTAAAATCAATAAGAGAAGAGTTTAGTAAATTTCTTTAATTATAAGAATATAGATAGTTAATTAATAAGAAGATAGATAATTTATAAATAAGAAGATAAAAGAAATAGAAATTGATAATCACCCCAAGGAGTACGGTGCTTGGGGGGATTCCCAATGAAGGGGGGATAACCATGATAAAAATAGTTCATTATATAAATCAATTCTACGCTGGAATAGGTGGAGAAGATAAAGCTGACTATAAACCAGAAGTTCGTGAAGGATTTGTTGGACCAGGAATGGGTCTTAACGGCATATTAAAAAAAGAGGGCGCAGAAATAGTTGCCACTGTAGTATGCGGAGATTCTTATTTTGCAGAAAATACAGAAGAAGCTAAAAAAGAAATATTAGAAATGGTTAAAAAGTATGAACCAGATATGTTTATAGCTGGTCCAGCGTTTAATGCAGGTAGATATGGAGTTGCTTGTGGAGACGTGTCAACAGCAGTTAAGGAAGAATTAAACATACCAGTTTTAACTGCAATGTATGTTGAAAACCCTGGTGCTGATATGTACAAAAAATATGTACACATAGTATCTACTAGAAATAGTGCTGTAGGCATGAGAGCGGCACTTCCTAAAATGGCTAAATTGGCACTTAAATTAATTAAAGGTGAAGAAATAGGATCACCAGATGAAGAAGGATATATCGAAAGAGGCGTTAGAAAGAACTACTTTGCAACAGAAAGAGGTTCTAAAAGAGCAGTTGAGATGTTGGTTAAAAAATTAAAAGAGGAGGAATTTGTAACAGAATTCCCAATGCCAAACTTTGATAGAGTTGAGCCAAATCCTCCAATAGTTGATATAACTAAAGCTAAAATTGCTATAGTTACTTCTGGTGGTATAGTTCCAAAAGGAAACCCAGACCATATAGAATCTTCAAGTGCATCTAAAATAGGTAAATATGACATTGAAGGAATTATGGACTTAACAAGTGAAACTCATGAAACAGCACATGGTGGACATGATCCTGTATATGCTAATGATGATCCAGATAGAGTAATACCAGTTGATGTATTAAGAGAGATGGAGAAAGAAGGAAAAATAGGTTCACTGCACAGATATTATTATTCAACAGTGGGAAATGGTACAGCTGTTGCTTCTACTAAAAAATATGGTGAATATACAGCTAAAGAATTAATAGCTGATGGTGTAGATGCAGTTATATTAACTTCTACATGAGGAACTTGTACACGTTGCGGAGCAACGTTAGTTAAAGAAATAGAAAGAGCTGGATTACCAGTAGTGCACATGTGTACTATAACCCCAGTATCTGTAACAGTTGGAGCGAACAGAATTGTTCCAACAATAGCTATACCTCATCCACTTGGAAACCCAGCATTAAGTAAAGAGGATGAATATAACTTAAGAAAACATCTAGTGGAAAAAGCTCTAATAGCACTACAAACTCCAGTAGATGGTCAAAAAGTATTTGAATAATTAAAAAAGAGCAATTAGGGGACAATTGTTCCCTAATTACTTATAAATTCAATCATAGGTAATGCAAAATAAACAAGAAACGTTACTTGTTTATTTTGGATTATCTATAGAAAGGTAATCTTATAAAAATTGAGTTAGACATATATGATAGAAAATAATAATAAACAGGTTTGAGAAGTTATTTAATTAAATATGTCTTACTAAATAGTTAGATAAATTTATTGTGAATTTAATTCACATCTTTATAAAGGGAGGTTTTAGAATCATGAATTTTCCAGTATTAAAAAAAGCATCATATATTTTAGTGAACGCTCCAGATATGGTAATACATAATGGAACAACACAAACATCAGAAAGACAAACAAATCCAAACTCAGAATATTTAAAGGTATTAAAAGATCACTTAAGACCTTTTGATGAGGTTGTTGCATATGCACCAAACCAAACTTATATCGGAAATTTAACTCCAGAACAGTTAAGTGAAATGCCAAGACCTTGGTTTGGAAAAAACGTAGAAAATGCTGATAGATTCGGTAAATTCGGGGAAATTATGCCACAAGATGAATTCTGTGGATTGATGAAAATATGCGATGTTTTCGACTTAGTAATATTAGAAGAAAATTTTGCAAATAGTGTAAAAGAAAAATTAGCTAAACACCCATTAATAGCTGATAAAGCAGAAAAAGTTGTTGGTGAAGGCATTGAGAAAATAGAAGGATTAGTTAACAATGTAGGTGCAGAGGGTTTATATGAAAAAGGTAAATTAGTAGGATGTGTAAGAAGAGCACATGAAATGGATCCAAACTTATCAGCACATTATATGTTAGAAAATTTAGCAGTTAAAGCTTCTGGTGTTTTAGCTGGAATGCATCTTGTAAATAATTTAGATATACCAATAAATGAAATAGAATATATTATAGAATGTTCAGAAGAGGCTATTGGCGATATGAACCAAAGAGGTGGAGGAAATATTGCTAAATCAATAGGAGAAGTTGTTGGTTTAACAGGAGCAACAGGAGCAGATATGAGAGGCTTCTGTGCTGGACCGTCTCATTCATTAATTACAGCAGCATCACTTGTTAAAAGTGGAATATATAAAAATGTTTTAGTTATAGCTGGAGGAGCTACAGCTAAACTTGGAATGAATGGTAGAGACCATATTAAGAAAAATATGCCAGTTCTTGAAGATTGCTTAGGTGGATTTGCTGTTTTAGTTTCTCAAAATGATGGAGTAAGCCCAATCTTAAGAACTGATGTAATAGGAAGACACACAATAGGACATGGAGCTTCACCACAAGCAGTATTAGAAGCTTTAGTTTTAGATCCATTAATATCAAATGGAATAAAAATAACAGAAGTTAATAAGTTTGCGCCAGAAATGCAAACTCCAGATATAACAGAACCAGCTGGTGCTGGAGATGTTCCAACACAAAACTATAAAATGATAGGAGCATTAGCTGTTAAAAAAGGACAATTAGAGAGAAAAGAGTTACCAAATTTCGTTAAGGAACATGGATATCCAGGATTTGCACCAACTCAAGGACATATTCCATCAGGGGTACCAATAGTAGGTCATGGAATAGATCATATTAAAAATGGTATTTTAGATAATTTCATGATAATTGGTAAAGGAAGCTTATTCTTAGGAAGAATGACGAACCTATTTGATGGTGTTTCTATATTAGTAGAGAAAAACACTGGAATAGTTGAAGAAAATTCAGGAATAAGCAAAGATGAAGTTAAATCAATGGTTGCAGACGCAATGAAAGATTTTGCAGCATTTTTAGCAAAAGATATGGAATAATAAAATATAGATGTAGTTCCTCAATTTGAGGGACTACATCTTAGAAAAGGGGTGTAAATATGAGCCAAAACTCAACTAAAGTAATGATAGCTGAAGTATTTAATGATATAGCAAATGGAATCAAGAGTGGACAATTTAAAAAAAGAGTAAGAATCGGTTTAACTATATTAGGCTCAGAGCACGGCGTTGAAGAAATGGTTAGAGCAGCTGAGCTATGTAAAGCTAAATATGGTAATTTTGATATAGTTTTAATAGGATCAAAAGTTGATGCTGACTTTGAGATGGTTGAAGTAGCAACACCAGAAGAAGGTCATAAGAAAATGACTGAAATGCTTGAAAAAGGAGAATTAGATGGTTGTGTTACACAACATTTTGATTTTCCAATAGGGGTTTCTACTATAGGTAAAGTTCAAACTCCAGGCTTAGGAAAAGAAATGATATTAGCAACTACAACAGGAACTACTTCCACAAATAGGGTTGAAGGTATGGTTAAAAATGCTATATCTGGTATAGCAGTTGCAAAAGCTAATGGAATTAAAAATCCTAAAGTAGGTATATTAAATTTAGATGGAGCTAGACAAGTAGAAAGAATATTAAATGAGACTAAGACAGCTGGATATGACTTTGAGTTTTCAAAGTCATTAAGAGCTGATGGTGGAGCGGTAATGAGAGGAAATGACTTATTGGCTGGAACTCCAGATGTTATGGTTTGTGACTCTTTAACAGGAAATCTATTAATTAAAGTTTTCTCTTCATTTACAACAGGTGGTAATTATGAAACTGTTGGAGCTGGCTATGGTCCTGGTGTAGGGGAAAATTATGATAAACTTGTGAACATAGTATCAAGAGCTTCAGGTGCACCACTTATAGCAGAAGCTCTAAGATATTGTGCAACTTGTGCAGAAAATAAAGTTTTAGATATAGCTAGAGACGAGTTTAAAAGTGCAAATGAAGCAGGACTTCAAGAATTCATAGATAAGACTGCTAAAAAGGCAAATAAAACTGAAAGTGCAGAAGAAAATGTGAAAATGCCGCCTAAAAAGGTTGTTACATTTTCAATTGCAGGAATAGATATTTTAGAGTTAGAAAATGCATGTAAAACTTTATGGAAAGAAAATATTTATTCAGAAAGTGGAATGGGATGTACAGGTCCTATAGTATTAGTAGCTGAGGAAGATTCTGAAAAGGCTATGGAAATTTTAAGAAAATCCGAATATTTAGGATAATGTTTTGTGAAGATAATTAGGTTATCATATCAATGAAAAACCAGTAATTAAATGGATAAATGATATTAATAAGCTATAAATAATGAAATTTATAGCTTATTTTATTCCAGACTAGAAAATATGAAATTATATGGAAAAAAATATTAAATTTGTTTGAACAGATTCTTGTAGAAATATGTATTAAAATTAAGCTTAATTAAATAAAAACTTAAATTATTCAGAAAAATTAAATGTATATTAAAAAAGTATAAAAAAAGTTTGAACAATAAATTAATTTTAACCTAATTTAAAAAAAACTTGTATAATTGAAAAAAATATAGTATATTACATATGTACTTTCAGTGTAGTACATACTATTTAGGGTATATACTATATATAAAAAAAACATAAAAAGCACTATAAAAGACTAATGAAAACATTAAACATACTGTTAAATATGCTATAAATACATTTATAGTGTATATTTGTAGAGTAAATTTAAAAAATTAAAAAAGTAGTTGAATAAATATATAGTTTTTAATTATAATAATTAGGGGAAGATTATATATAGTAAAAATATTAAGTTAATTAAAAGAATTTTTACTTTTTATATAATTAAGTGTAATCTTAGGAGGTTAGTTTTATGAAAGCAAAAAAATTGGTAGCAATACTAATGTCAGCAATGTTAACAGCTTCAGTTCTAGTTGGATGTGGATCATCTGCTGGTAACGGAGAGGAAAAAGATAATGCTGGAACAGAATCAAAAATTATGATTGGACTTGCTACAGACGAGGGTGGTTTAAATGACAAGTCTTTCAACCAATCAGCTGATACTGGGGTAAAAAAAGCTCAAGAAGAATTTGGTTTAGATTATAAACCAATAGAATCTTCAAAGAAAGAAGATTATGAGCCAAACCTACAAGCATTAGTAGATGAGGGAAGTGCTTTAACTTTCGCAGTAGGTTTCCAATTATCAAAAGCTATGGAAAACATAGCAAAAGCAAATCCAGATAGTCATTTTGCTATCATAGATGAGAATGTTGAAGGTGTAGATAACGTACAATCAATAACATTCAAAGAGGAAGAGGGCTCTTTCTTAATGGGAGTTATTGCAGGAAAAATGACAAAAACAAATAAAATTGGATTTATCGGTGGAAAAGATTTCCCAACAATAAATAAATTTGAAAGTGGTTTCGTAGCTGGTGTTAAAGCTGTTAATCCAAATGCTGTTGTAGGATTAGAAAGTCCAGATGGAGAAAACCCAGGACCAAACGTAAAATATGCAGATTCATTTACTGATACAAATAAAGGATATGAGCTTGCAAAATCATTATATGATTCAGGCTGTGATGTTATATACCATGCTTCAGGAGCAACAGGAACAGGCATGTTTAAAGCAGCTAAAGAATTAAAAGACAAAGGCAAAGAAGTTTGGGGTATAGGTGTTGATATGGACCAAACAATAACTCTTCCAGAGTATGCTGATGTAATCCTATCTTCAATGATAAAAAAAGTTGAATTAGCAACTTATGAAGCTAGTAAGGATGCTAAAGATGGAAAATTTGAAGGTGGACATAAAGTTTTAGGAATTAAAGAAGGCGGAATAGATATTGCTGAAACAACAAGCAAAAATACACCACAAGATGTTGTAGAATTAGCACAACAATATAAAGAAAAAATATCTAAGGGTGAAGTTGTAGTGCCAGCAGACAGAAAAGGCGCTAAGGAATTTAAAGCTGAGTAGCTTATAATACACAATGAAAGCTAGGTGTCTAGTTACATCTAGCTTTTCTTGGTAAAATACCTTTTAAATAGTTAAATTATATTATGTGGGATGATATTAAAAAATAAAGTTATATTAGATAAATTATAATAAAGTTAGAGGTTTGGGTTTACTAATAAAGAGGGAAGTTATTAGTATAAGGAGGAAATAGAATGAACAAGGTAATAGAAATGAAAGGTATAACTAAAATTTTCCCTGGAACTATTGCCAATGATAATGTGGATTTTGAGCTTTTAAAAAGCGAAACTCATGTTTTACTTGGAGAAAATGGTGCAGGTAAAACTACACTTATGAATATCTTATATGGATTATACCAACCTGAAAAAGGTGAGATATATGTAAATGGAAGTTTACAAAAAATAACCAGTCCAAATGATGCTATAAAATTAGGTGTAGGAATGGTTCACCAACACTTTATGCTTGTTGAAAATTTTACAGTGGCAGAAAATATAGTTTTAGGTACAGAACCTAAAAAGGGAATAAAGTTAGATATGAACTCTGCAGTGAAAAGTGTTGAAGAAATATCAAATAAATATGGATTTGCCATAGATCCAAATGCAGTGATAGAAGATATTTCTGTTGGTCAGCAACAAAAGGTTGAAATTTTAAAAGCACTTTATAGAGGTGCTGAAATATTAATATTAGATGAGCCTACAGCGGTATTAACACCACAAGAAATTGAAGAGTTAGGTAATATTATAGAAAACTTAAAAAAAGAGGGGAAATCAGTAATATTAATCACTCATAAGTTAAAAGAAGTTATGAGCATGAGTGATAGGGTTACTATCATAAGAAGAGGTAAAGTAACAGGAACAGTTTTAACTAAGGAAACAAACATAGATCAACTTGCAGAATTAATGGTTGGAAGAAAAGTTAACTTAGTTGTAGAAAAAGATGAGTGTAAAAGAAAAGATAAAATTTTAAATATAGAAGAACTATCTGCTATAGATCAAAGAGGCGTTGAGGTAATAAAAAATATAAATCTTGATGTTTATGGTGGGGAAATATTAGGTATAGCAGGTGTTGATGGTAATGGACAAACAGAACTGTTAGAAGTAATAACAGGACTTAGAAAACCTAAAGATGGAAAAATATCCGTAAAAGGAAAAGATATATATGGTAAAACACCAAGAGACGTTGAGGAAGCAGGGGTTGCGCATATTCCAGAAGACAGACATAAAAGAGGATTAGTCCTTAAATACTCATTGTTTGAAAACTCAATTCTTGGTATTCATAAGAAAAAACCATTTTCTAATGGAATAGTGATGAATTATAAGGCTATTAAAGAACACTGTGATAAGTTAATAGAAGAATTTGATGTTAGAACACCTAATAATTCTGTTAATGCTTCTTCATTATCAGGAGGAAATCAGCAAAAGCTAATAGCTGCAAGAGAAATATATAAAGATCCAGAGCTACTAATAGCAGCTCAACCTACAAGAGGAATAGATGTTGGGGCAATTGAGTATATACATAAAAGATTAGTTGGAGAAAGAGACAAAGGAAAAGCGGTTTTATTAGTTTCTTTAGAATTAGACGAAATTTTAGCTCTATCAGATAGAATAGCAGTTATGTATGATGGAAAAGTTGTTGCTGTGCTAGATAGAAAAGATGCCGATGAACAAAAGCTAGGTATATTGATGGCTGGAGGAACAATAGATGGCATTAGGAAAGGAGCTGAAAAGTAATGTTACAGAAACTAAAAAAGGTTTTAAAACCTATAATATTCCCATTTTTAGCAATATTTCTTTCTTTATTTGTTTCGGTATTCTTTGTTATGTGGGCAAAGGGATATTCTATAACACAGTATTTTACAGCAGTTAGTGATTTAATGGGAACAATTTGGAAAGGTAGCTTTGGTACAAAGAGAAATATGATGAACACTATTGCAGAGATGAGCCCACTTATATTTGCAGGGGTTGCCAATGCAGTAGCATTTAGAACAGGACTGTTTAATATAGGGGTAGCTGGACAGTTTGCAATGGGAATGATTTCAGCTGGAATAATAGGAACAATTCCAGGACTAAATCCAGTAGTTCATGTTATATTAATTTGTCTTGGTGGTATTTTAGCAGGAACGATATGGGGTGGAATTCCAGGATTCTTAAAAGCAAGATTTGGAACTAGCGAAGTTATAAATACTATAATGCTTAACTATATATCAATGTTCTTTGCAAATTATATTATTCTTAAAACTAGGTTTGGTGTTCCAGGAAAAGCTAGAACTCCAATAATAGAAAAAAGTGCACAGCTTACAAGATTTATGCCAAGTGCACCAGCTAATATAAGTATATTTATAGCAATTGCAGTAGCTATATTTATATTTTGGTTATTATGGAAAACAACTGTTGGATATGAAATAAGAGCAGTAGGTATTAATCCACATGCTGCAGAGTATGGTGGAATAAGTGTTGCTAAAAATGCAATACTTGCAATGGTTATATCAGGTGCTATAGCAGGGCTTGGTGGAGCTTTACACGTAGCAGGTGTAAACCACATGGTTCAAGATTTTATGGCAGTTCCAAACTATGGATTTGATGGAATAGCAGTAGCACTTTTAGCTAAAAATAATCCAATAGGATGTATAGCATCAGCAGTATTATTTGCAGCACTTAATACAAGTGCAAGAGCACTTCAATTAAATGGAATACCAAAAGAAATTGTATTCCTAATACAAGCAATAATAATTATATTTGTAGCAACAGATTATATTATGAAATACTTTGAAGAGAAAAAGAAGAAAGGGGCGATAATAAATGGATAATGTTAATATAATTTCATTAATAACATCTACTTTAAGAATTGCAACGCCTCTAATATTTGCAGCGCTTGGCGGAATGTTTTCGGAAAGAGCTGGAGTAGTAAACATAGGACTTGAAGGTATGATGACTATGGGGGCATTCTTTGCTGTATATGTTACACATATAACAGGAAGTCCTATTATGGGTATTTTTGGTGGAGTGTTGGCAGGTGGATTACTTGCATTGATACATGCGGTTTTAAGTATAAATTTAAGAGCAGATCAAGTTATATCAGGTACGGCTATAAACTTATTTGCAACAGCACTTTCTAGTTTCTTAATTATGAAGCTTTTTGGAAAGGGTGGTCAAACAGACTTAGTAAAAGGGCTGCCATTCCATGTTCCAAAAGCAATTTCTAATTTGCCAATCATAGGAACCCTTTTAAATGGGATTAACTGGTTTGTTATATTAGCTATAATTTTAGTGTTTGTATCATACTTTGTAATGTATAAAACAGCATTTGGGTTAAGAGTAAGAGCTGTAGGTGAACATCCAAAGGCAGCAGATACATTAGGAATAAATGTTTATAAAACAAGATATATTTGTGTTGTAATATCAGGAATGCTAGCAGGACTTGGTGGAGCTGCACTGTCATTAGGTATTACACCGATGTTTAAAGAAAACATGGTTGCAGGAAGAGGATTTATAGCACTTGCAGCTATGATATTTGGTAACTGGAAGCCATTTGGAATCTTAGGAGCATGTTTATTATTTGGTTTTGGAGAAGCATTCCAAATAACAGCTCAAGGTTTTTCATGGTCATTACCAACAGAGTTCTATTCTGCGATACCATATATACTAACAATGTTAGCGTTAGCAGGATTTGTTGGTAAAACTCAAGGACCAGCAGCATCAGGAGAACCTTACGAAAAGGGATCAAGATAAATAAAATGGTATTAGACTTTAGTCTAATGCCATTTTCTTTTTGTAAAAATATAAAAAATAAAATTTGAATTTTATATAGAATCCCCTATAAAGTCATTGTTTTTGTATAAACTAAGTAAAGAAATTGTTAAAAAGGTCATAAAGTATTAAAAATATATTACAAAATAAAAAAAGTATAGTATAATTATAGTGCTAATATTTTAAAAATTTAGAATATTCCTATGAAGTAATATGTATATTAATATATAGTATTACCAAATTATTTATTTTAATTTGAATAAGAAAATGCTACAATGATGAATTTTCTTTAATCTAATAGGATGCTTTGAAAATTTATATAAAATAGAAAGATTAGGAACATAGTGAAAAATATTAAAATCAAATAATAAGATGCTTTTCAGATTTATAATATAATATGAAAGGCTACAAAATGGCCAATTAATAATGTGGAACGGATAAAATGTTAGGGGGTTGCTTTGTGAATAGGATAAAAAGTATTTCAGGTCCAAATAAGGAGGAGGTCTGGGAATGGGTAAGTGACAAAATTAATGGAAAAATAACTGTTTCTGCAAACAAAGGTAGAAAGATAGAGGCTAAATATAAAAAATGGCCTATCGTGATGGAATACTATACAATGATGGCAGGAAACATACCTATAAGTTACACTAGAGTCAGAGCTACTTTTACTAATATAGATGGTTTCAAATTTAAAATTACAAATAGAAATAGTTTAAATACTATCGGTGAAGATTTAGATATGAAAAAATTTACCGAATTAGATAAAGATTTAATAGAACGATTTATAATAATGACAAATAATGTTCAAGGTATTAAACCTATATTAGAAAATAAATATATAATGGATACATTATCAAGTTATAATAAATTTGTTCTAGAAATTAAGGAATTAGATGATTGTGGAAAAAACTTAGGTAATTATTCTAATGAGATTGTGTTTAGAACCTCAGGAATTATTAAAAATGGAGAGCAATTGAAACAATTATATAATACTGTTTGTAAAACATTAGACAATTTAGCATAAGCAATCATAAAAATAAATTACAGTAATAAATTGGAGACGAAAAGAATATTAATATAATGTTCTTTTCGTTTTTTTATGTGTAAAAATTGAATTGAAATTTATATAAATAGTATGGTAGGAGGAAAATTATGAAAATAGTAGTTATTAAGGAATTTGATAATACAAGTGAGCGAATTGAAGAAATAAAAAATGAAGTTGAAAAAAAATCATTGTTGAATAAAGAAGATAGCAAAATATCAGATAAAGATTTTATATTTACAACTGAAGAACATGATTTGGAGGATAGTAAAGAGATAATAGGAACTATGATTTTAAAAAAGGTAGATGATAAAGTTTATAAAATAAATAAAATTAACTTATTAGAAGATAGAAGAAATTTAGGGTTAGGAGGTGCTATGGTTAAATATGCATTAGAAGTGGTTAAGAAAAATTGTGGAAAGTCTATAATTGTAGATGATGATGAAAAGCTAAAAGGTTTTTACACTAAATTAGGTTTTACAAAGGATAAAGATAATAAATTGATAATGAATATATAGGATTTAAAATTTAGTTCAGCTTTTTAATTTTAGAGTTTAAAGCCAATTAAAATTTTGTTCAAGTAGAAAGTTTATATGAGACTAGGTGCTCTGTTTTAATATAATAATGAAGTCGGTTAAGATGTAGTGAATTCTACTTTGAAACCGGCTTTATTTAATATACAACATTGTTTAAAACAATAGAGAATTTATGAAATATTAAAACAAATATGATATAATTGAATTAGTATTGTTATATAAATATAATGAAATTAAAAATAATTTTATAAATAGGAAAATTTAATATAAAGAATAACTAAATTTTAATAAATCACAAAGAGTTGCTAATAAAGAAGTTATTCAAATTATATAATTAAGGTTAGTCTAATAAGATGCTAATCTTATTTAATTTATTAAAGTAAATTTTGGATCAATATAATAGCAAAATGATAAAAACAAACGTAACATTCAGAAAATTTAATTTAAAGTTTATATAGGGTTTCAAGTTGACTTTTAAAATTATTTATTTCAAAACTTTGATACCCAAAATAGTGATACATGCTCCGAATTACTTAAAATTCAACACTATATTTTGTATAAAAATATTTTAAAGTTATTGAATAAATTTAAATTTGAGCTTGTTTCCCTATATCTCTATAATACTTAGTAAAATTATTTGATAAGGATTGTGATGAAATGAATTTAGGTTTTGATTTGAAGCTTTCTATGGAACAGAAGCTAGTTATGACTATGGAAATGCAACTTTCTATAAAACTTTTACAAATGTCCACCTATGATTTAATGACATACATAAATAAAGAGTTAGAAGAAAATATAGCTTTAGAATCTAAAGATGATAATAAATTAGAAGCAATAGACTTGAAAAAATTAATAAATTTTTTAGATGATAATAAAAGAGGGAAGGATTACGATTACTATAAGGAAAAGGACGAAGAAATATCTCCATTAAATTTTGTTGTGGAAAAGGAATCTTTAAAAGATTATTTAAAAAAGCAGCTTATAGATTTTAAAATGGACAAGGTAATGTTTAAAGTTTGTTTATATATAATAGAATCCTTAAATCATAAAGGATATTTTGAAGAAGATATAGAAGAAACAGCAAATAGAAACAAATGTTCAATACAAGACGTGAATAAAGCGTTAGGTATAATACAAAGCCTAGAACCAGAAGGAATCGGAGCTAGAAATTTGAAGGAATGTTTAAAAATTCAGCTAGACAAAAAGAAGATTAAAGATGAATGCATATATATAATAATTGATAATCATCTACAAGACATATCTAAAGGAAAATTGTTAAATATAGCTAAAGAGTTGAAAATAGACGGTGAAAAAGTTCAGTATTATATTGATGTAATACGAACTCTAGAACCTAAACCATCCAGGGGATTTTTTACTGGAGATGAAACCAATTATATAATCCCCGATGCAGTTATAAAAAGAATAGATGATGAATTTATAGTAATTATGAATGATTCTATGTTGCCTAAATTAAATATTAACAATACCTATAAAGAAGTGCTTAATAATTGTGATGAGAAAGAAACTGTTGATTATGTAAAAGAAAAAGTGAATAAAGCAATTTTTTTAATGAAAAGTATAGAAAGTAGAAGAAATACATTACAACTTGTTATAGAAGATATAATAAATATTCAAAAGAAATATTTTTTATATGGAACATCACATTTAAAGCCTATGACAATAAAAGTTATAGCAGATAATTTAGAGTTTCATGAATCAACTGTTAGCAGGGCTATAAAAGATAAGTATATTGCATTGCCAACTGGAAAAGTTATAAGAATAAAAGATTTATTTACAAATAGCATATCTACAGATGGAGAAGATATATCAACTTATAATATTAAGAAAAAAATTGAAGAGATAATAGAAAATGAAGATAAAAAGAAGCCTCTTTCCGATTCTAAGATATGTGAAATCTTAAATGATGATGGTATAAATATATCAAGAAGAACTATAGCTAAATATAGAGAAGAATTAGGAATATTAAGTTCATCAAGACGAAAAAGGTTATAATTTTAAAATTAAAATAAACTTAACAAAAAAAGCTATTCACAAGAATAGCTTTTTAGTATATAATAATGAATAAAGAGGGACAAAAAACCACCTATGGACAAAAAATGTCCCAAAGGAGTGCTAATTATGCAAGAACTATTAAAAATACAGGTAAAATTAGTGCCAGAAATTCTAGATGTTCTGGAAATGAGATATAATATCTTAACTAACATATATTATAGTCAGCCAATAGGAAGAAGACTTTTAGCTACTAACCTCAAATTAAGCGAAAGAGTTGTAAGAAGTGAAATAAACTTTTTAAAAGATCAGAAACTTATAGAAATAAGTAATCCAGGAATGACTATAACAAGTGAAGGTGAAGAAATTCTTCAAGGATTAAAAAATTTTATAAGAGAAATGAAAGAATTTAAATCTTTAGAAGAAGGTATAAAAAGTAAATTAAATTTAAAAGATATTATTATTGTTGCTGGAGATATAGATGAAGATAGTTCAGTTTTAAATGAATTAGGAAAGATTACAGTTAATTATATAAAAAAGATACTACAAGATAATATAATAATTTCCCTGACAGGTGGAAATACTGTTAAAGAAGTAGTGGATAACTTCCCTAATGTCCAAGGCTTCGAAAATATATTAGTATTACCAGCAAGAGGTGGTATAGGAAAAGACATAGAATGTCACTCAAATACACTAGCAGGGAGACTGGCATCAAAATTAAACGGTAATTATGAAATACTTCATATACCGGATAATTTAAGCAGTAATACTTATAAAGCTCTTTTAAATGAAGAGGGCATAAAAGAAATTTTTAATAATATTGCAAAATCTAATATAGTTATTCATGGTATAGGTAATGCAAATGAAATGTCTAAAAGAAGAGAATTGAAAAAAGCCGCAATGGAAAAAATACAGCATTTAGATGCTGTAGGTGAGGCTTATGGACATTATTTTGATTATGAAGGAAAAATAGTTCATTCAATGGAAACTATAGGAATACAAAAAAATCAAGTTCCATCAATAGAATATATGATTGCAGTAGCAGCTGGTAAAGCGAAAGCAAAAGCTATAATTGCAGTAGCAAGGGGTACTGAAAATGAGGTACTAGTTACTGATGAAGCTACAGCAAGAGAAATTTACGATGTATTAATTAAAGAGTAAATTAGAATTTCATTATAACAAATTATCTTAGGAGGTAAGATATTATGATTAAAGTTGGTATAAATGGATTTGGAAGAATAGGAAGAAATTTTTTTAAGGCATTAATTAACAAATATAATGATGATTTAGAAGTTGTAGCAATCAATGATTTAACAGATGCAGACACATTAGCTCATTTATTGAAATATGATTCACTATATGGACAATTTGAAGGCACAGTAGAAAATACTGAAAATGAAATTGTTGTTAATGGTAAATCTATAAAAATATTTGCAGAGAGAGATCCACACAATATTCCTTGGGGAGTATTAGGTGTAGATATTGTAATAGAAGCAAGTGGGAAATTTACAGATGGAAATAAGGCAAAGGCACATATTGAAGCAGGAGCAAAGAAAGTTTTAATTTCAGCACCAGCTAAAAATGAAGATATAACAATAGTATTAGGCGTGAATGAAAGTGATTATGATTCAAATAATCATAATATAATTTCAAATGCATCTTGTACAACTAACTGTTTAGCACCATTTGCTAAGATTTTAGATAGAGAGTTTGGAATAGTAAAAGGTCTTATGACTACTATTCATTCATATACAAACGATCAAAAAATATTAGATGCTCCTCATAGTGATTTAAGAAGAGCAAGAGCAGCAGCAGAAGCTATGATTCCAACAACAACAGGAGCTGCAAAGGCAGTATCTTTGGTATTACCTCAATTAAAAGGAAAACTAAATGGTATGGCTGTAAGAGTCCCTACTCCAACAGTATCAATTACAGACTTAGTGTGTGAAATATCAAAAAATGCCACTGTTGAAGAAATAAATGATGCATTTAGAAAGGCAGCTGAGGGAGAGTTAAAAGGAATACTTGGATATAGTGAAGAACCATTAGTATCAATTGACTATAGAGGGGATGAAAGATCTTCAATAGTTGATGGATTATCTACTATGTTAATATCAGACAACATGGTTAAGGTTGTTTCATGGTATGATAATGAATGGGGATATTCAAATAGATTAGCAGATTTAACAAAATATGTTGCTGAAAGACTATAATTAGACCTATAATATTATCCATATTTTATAATAAAAATCTAGTTCTTAAGCAAAATAGAACTAGATTTTATTTTTATCAGTTAAAATCAGAAAAGTTAAAAAATTAATTTAAAATTATTTTATAAAGAAGAAAAAGGTAAAAAGTATACATTATTTAGCTAAAAATTAAAAATAATGTATCACAAATACGAAAAAAGTGTTAAAATTATTAATGAAAAGACAAAATTATATAAAAAAGTCTTTTCAGTAATTTAATAAAAATAAAAAATTAATTTATATATAATATTTAAACAGTATTTGATAGGTGCTGAAAAGTATATTTATTGAAAGGGGTTTTAACGTGATATTCAATAAGAAAACTATAGAAGATATAAATATAAAGGGCAAAAAAATATTAGTAAGATGTGATTTTAATGTACCTTTATCAGAAGGAAAAATAACAGATGAAAATAGATTATTAGGTGCGTTGCCAACAATAAATTATTTAATAGAAAAAGGTGGAAAAGTTATCCTTTGTTCTCATTTAGGAAAACCAAAAGGCGAAGCAAAGCCGGAATTATCATTAAAGCCAGTAGCAGATAGATTGTCAGAACTTTTAAACAAGGATGTAAAATTTTTAAAAGATGATAATGTTATATCAGAAAGTGTTAAAAAGGAAATTGAACAATTAAAAGATAGTGAAATTGCCTTATTAGAGAATACTAGATTCAGAAAAGAAGAAACTAAAAATGATGAAATTTTCTCAAAAGAGTTAGCTTCAGTTTGTGATATATTTGTAAATGATGCTTTTGGAACTGCTCATAGAGCGCATTGTTCTACTGTAGGGGTAACTAACTTTGTTAAGGATTCTGTTTGTGGATATTTAATACAAAAAGAACTTAAATTCTTAGGTGATGCAGTTGAACAGCCTGTTAGACCATTTACAGCTATATTAGGTGGAGCTAAAGTTTCTGATAAGATAAATGTAATAAATAATTTATTAGAAAAAGTTGATAATTTAATCATTGGTGGCGGTATGGCATACACATTTTTAAAAGCTAATGGGTATGAAGTTGGAAATTCATTAGTGGAAGAAGATAAATTAGATTATGCCAAAGATATGATGAAAAAAGCAGAAGAAAAAAATGTTAAATTTTTGATTCCTGTAGATCATGTTATAGCTAATGAATTTTCTAAAGATGCAAAGGCAATAATAACAGAGGAAAAAAATATAGAAAAAGGTTATATGGGACTTGATATAGGACCTAAAACTGTGGAATTATATAAAAAGGCGATATTAGAGTCTAAAACTATAGTGTGGAATGGACCAATGGGAGTTTTTGAATTTAAAAATTTTGAAAATGGAACTAAAACTATAGCTAAGGCTTTAGCTGAAAATAAAGAAGCAACTACTATAATTGGTGGTGGAGATAGTGCGGCAGCAGTAAATATGTTTCAGTTAGGGGAGAAAATGACACATATATCTACTGGAGGTGGAGCTTCTTTAGAATTTTTAGAAGGAATAGCACTTCCTGGTATAGTAGCTTTAAATGACAAATAGTTGATAATTTTGATATAGTATATTTAAAAGAATTTATAACTAATTTTATGGAGGAAAGTTATGAGAAAAGCAATAATTGCAGGAAACTGGAAAATGCATAATACTATAAAAGAAGCTTTAGAGTTAGTAAATGGATTAAAACCTTTAGTTAAAGATGCAAAATGTGATGTAGTGGTTTGTCCAAGTTTTATAGCATTATCATCAGTGGTAGAGGCTGTTAAAGGGACTAATATAAAAGTTGGGGCTCAAAATATGCACTTTGAAGAAAAAGGAGCATTTACAGGAGAGGTATCTCCAGGTATGCTTGAAGAGCTAGGTGTGGAATATGTTATTATCGGGCATAGTGAAAGAAGACAGTATTTTAATGAAAGTGATGAGACTGTTAATAAAAAGCTAAAAGCTGCATTTAATCATAACATATTACCAATACTTTGTGTAGGGGAAAGTTTAGAACAAAGAGAAGGTAACATAACAGAAAAAATATTAGAAAATCAAGTAACTAAGGCTTTAGATGGATTATCAAAAGAGCAAGTAGGAAAAATGATAATTGCTTATGAACCAATATGGGCAATAGGTACAGGAAAAACAGCTACAGCTGACGAGGCTAATGATACAATCGGATTTATAAGAAGTGTAGTTGAAAAACTTTATGATAATAATATAAGTAATAGTATAAGAATACAATATGGTGGTTCAGTAAAACCTTCAACAATAAAAGAACAAATGTCAAAAGAACACATTGATGGCGGATTAATAGGTGGAGCAAGTTTAAAAGCAAAAGATTTTAGTGATATTGTAAACTATTAAATTTTAGCAAAGGGTGATAGAATGTCTAAAAAACCAATGATGCTCATGATATTAGATGGATTTGGTTTAAGTGATAATTTAGATGGCAATGCAGTAAAAATTTCTAAAAAGCCAAACTATGAAAATATAAAAGCCAATTATCCAATGACAAAAGTAAAAGCTTCAGGTTTAAGTGTAGGGCTTCCGGAAGGACAAATGGGAAATTCAGAAGTTGGCCATTTAAATATAGGTGCAGGTAGAGTTGTATATCAAGAGCTAACAAGGATAAATAAAAGTATAGACGATGGAGAGTTTTTTACAAATAATGAATTTTTAAAATGTATAAAAAGTGCAAAAGATAATAGTTCATCAATGCATATTATGGGGCTTTTATCAGACGGTGGAGTTCATTCACATATAAATCATTTAAAGGCTCTAATAAGTTTATGTAAAAAAAATCAATTAGAAAAAGTTTATATACATTGTTTTTTGGATGGAAGAGATGTTCCTCCATCTTCAGCATGTAATTATATTAAAGAATTAGAAGAATACTTAAAAGAAGAGAATATTGGAAAGATTGCTACGGTAAGTGGAAGATACTATGCAATGGATAGAGATAATCGTTGGGAACGTATTCAACTTGCTTATAATGCTATAGTTAAAGGTGAAGGTGAAAAATCACATAGTGCAGTAGAAGCAGTAGAAAAATCTTATCATGATAATAAAACAGATGAATTTGTAATTCCTACAGTTATAGTAAATGGAGAAAATGAAGCTGTTGGAAAAATACAAAATAATGATTCAGTAATATTCTTTAATTTTAGACCAGACAGAGCAAGAGAAATAACAAGGGCAATAAATGATAAAGTTTTTGAAAAATTTGATAGAGAAACTTTGAGTTTAAATTTTGTTACCATGACTCAATATGATAATACTTTAGAAAATGTAAACATAGCATTTAAACCTCAACAATATAAAAATACTTTAGGTGAATATGTAGCATCTAAAGGACTAAAACAACTTAGAATTGCAGAAACAGAGAAATATGCACATGTTACTTTTTTCTTTAATGGAGGAGTAGAACAGCCTAACAATAATGAAGATAGGGCATTAATACCTTCACCTAAAGTTGCAACATATGATTTGAAACCAGAAATGAGTGCAAAAGAGGTAACAAATGAAGTATTAAGTAGATTAGATACAAAACAATATGACCTTATAATATTAAATTATGCTAATCCAGATATGGTAGGGCATACTGGTGTATTGGATGCAGCAGTTAAGGCAATAGAGACTGTAGATGAATGCCTTAAAAAAGTTGTTGATAAGGTTTTAGAGCTAAATGGAACTGTATTTATAACAGCAGACCATGGAAATGCAGAGCAGATGATAGATTTTTCTACTGGAAAGCCAATGACGTCTCATACAACAAATGAAGTTCCATTTATATGTGTATCAGGTAATAAAATAAAATTAAAAGATGGTGGAATATTAGCAGATATTGCGCCAACAATGCTAGATGCTATGGGAATTGAAAAACCAAAAGAAATGACAGGGAATTCCCTGATAGAACATTAATTTAGTATATAAAAATAAAAATTTATTAATAAAAAATTAACTTTATGATATTTTTAGGAGGATTATATTTATGAAACAATATGTTGAAATTATTGATGTTTATGCAAGACAAATATTAGATTCAAGAGCATTTCCAACAGTAGAGGTAGAAGTAACATTAGATGATGGTACAGTAGGAAGAGCAGCAGTTCCATCTGGTGCATCAACAGGTATGTTTGAGGCAGTTGAATTAAGAGATGGGGATAAAGCTGTTTATAATGGAAAAGGTGTTTTAAAAGCTGTAGATAATGTAAATGAAATTATAGCAGAAGAATTAGTGGGAATGAATGTATTTGATCAAGTAGCTATTGATAAATTAATGATAGAACTTGATGGAACTAAAAATAAAGGAAAACTAGGTGCAAATGCAATGCTTGGAGTTTCTCTTGCTTGTGCTAAAGCAGCAGCAGAATCATTAGGTCTTGGATTATATCAATATATAGGTGGAGTTAATGCTAAAGTTTTACCAGTTCCAATGATGAACATATTAAATGGTGGAAAACATGCAGATAATAACGTTGATTTACAAGAGTTTATGATAATGCCAGTTGGTGCAAAATCATTTAGCGAAGCATTAAGAATGTGTGCAGAAGTATATCATACTTTAAAATCAATACTAAAAGAAAAAGGATTAGGAACAGGTGTTGGTGATGAAGGTGGATTTGCACCAAACCTAGCTTCAAATGAAGAAGCTATAAAAGTTATAATGGAAGCAATAGAAAAAGCAGGATATAAAGCAGGAGAAGAAATTTTCTTAGCGCTAGACCCAGCATCATCTGAATTCTTTGAAGATGGAAAATATAATTTATCAGGTGAAGGTAGAATATTGACTCCAGAAGAAATGGCTGATTACTATGTAGAGCTTGCAAATAAATACCCAATAATCTCAATTGAAGATGGTATGGCAGAAGAAGATTGGGAAGGATGGAAACACTTAACAGATAAAATTGGCGATAAGGTGCAATTAGTTGGAGACGATTTATTTGTTACAAATACAGAAAGATTAGCTATGGGATTTGAAAAGGAAGTAGCTAACTCAATTCTTATAAAATTAAATCAAATAGGAACATTAACAGAAACTATAAATGCTATAGAAATGGCTTCAAGAAAAGGATACACAGCAGTAGTATCTCATAGAAGTGGAGAAACTGAAGATACAACAATAGCTGATTTAGTTGTTGCAATGAATGCAGGACAAATAAAAACAGGTGCGCCTGCAAGAAGTGAAAGAGTTGCAAAATATAACCAATTGCTAAGAATTGAAGAAGAATTGGGAGATATGGCTGAATATAGAGGAATGAATTCTTTCTATAACATAAAGAGATAGTGATTAAATCTATATTAGAATAATTTAAAAAGGATATCTCAATTGAAAATTTATAGAGAGATATCCTTTTAATGTACTTAAGTTTATACAATTAAGTACATTAGGTTGTTTTAAAATAAATATTATATAAATATCGTAATTGTAACTATAATAATAATATGTTAATATTAATATATTAATGCTTTATGGTATAGGGAGGTGTGTGTGTATGAAAACTGCACTAACTGTAATACAAATATTGTCAGCTGTTTTACTAATGATAGTTATATTATTACAGCCAAGTAAAGGTAACGGATTACAAGGATTAGTTACTGGTAGTTCAGATACATTCTATTCTAAAAACAAAACAAAAACTAAAGAATCATTTTTAATAAAACTTACAGTATTTTTTGCAATAGTATTTGTAGGTTCGGTAATATTAATAAATGCTTTGTAAGATTAAAGTGGCTAGTCTACTTTAATCTTTTTTTGTATAGAAATATGTGTTCAAATTAAATATGAATAGACATATATAATAAATTTAGTTAGAAGTATAGGGAAACAAGCTCCAATTTTAATTTATTCAATAACCTTAAAATATTTTTATACAAGATTCAGTGTTGAGTTGCAAGTGATTCAGAGCATGTCTCACTATTTGGGGTATCCAAGTTTGGGAATGAATAATTTTAAAAGTAAACTTGGAACCCTATAGTATAGTGTAAGTTTAATTTCAAAAATGTTACACAAATTATATATAGATAGTAATTTGTGATAGTAGCTTTTAAAACTGTACAACAATAAAATATTTAAAGGTTCTTATCTTTACGGGAGCATGTAATATATGATATAATTTATTCAAATAGAGCAAATTTTGAGAAAAGTTTTAAGATTTTTAATTTATGCTTTTAACATTTAAAAACTCATTTAAGATACTGACGTTAATGAACTAAGGGGGATACTTATGGGGGAATACAAATCAAGATTAGAAAATAAGGATATGGATTTTTTAATAGAATGCATACAATCTTTAAAAACGAAAGAAGAGTATTATAGATTTTTTGAAGACGTTTGTACAGTTTATGAAATAAAGGCAATACAGCAAAGATTGCAAGTTGCTAGGATGTTAATGGAACGAAGAACATATTTAGATATAGCGAGTACAACAGGGGCTAGTACTGCTACGATAAGTAGAGTAAATAGATCTTTGAATTATGGCAATCAAGGTTATAAAGTTGTATTTGATAGAGTCAATTGGAAAAATAGATAAGATATAAATAGAAAATACTTTATTTGAATTTGGTAATAAAGATAGCTGAATTCAAATAAAGTATTTTATTTTTAATATAATTGTGAATTGAAGGTAAAATAACAATAGGATTATTAAATTTTCTTATATATTATTAATTTGTGGTATAATAGTAGGACATTATTACATGGAAATTATAGGATTGAATATAACAATTAATTTATTATTTATTTTTAATTAATAAAAATTATAGTTTAAAGCTTAAAATATATAATTAAGTTTATTTGTTTAAAAAGTGTTAAATTAGCAAATTATTTAAAATATAATATATGATTTAACAAACGTTTAATAAACTTAGAAGAACGTTAGATTAGGAGTGGTAAAATGGATTTAAAAAGTTTACTTAATAAAGAACAATATGAAGCAGCATCTACTGTTGACGGTCCAGTTTTAATATTAGCAGGGGCTGGTTCAGGAAAAACAAGGGTTTTAACTTATAGAATTGCACATATGATAGAAGATTTAAATATATATCCTTCACAAATATTAGCTATAACATTTACAAATAAAGCTGCAGGTGAAATGAAAGAAAGAATTGCTAGACTAGTTGGAGATGTAGCTGAAAGAATGTGGATATCAACATTTCACTCTAGTTGCGTAAGAATTTTAAGAAGAGAAATAGATAAACTAGGATATAATAAAAATTTTACTATTTATGATAGCTATGATTCTAAAACATTAGTTAAGCAATGTATCAAGGAATTAAACATAAATGATAAAGATATAACTGATGGAGAAATAATAGGAAAAATATCTAATGCAAAGAATGATTTGATAACTGCAGATAAATTTAAGAGTGAAAATCAAAGCGACTTTAGAAAAAACAAGATAGCAGATGCCTATCTTTTATATCAAAAGAAACTTAAAGCTAACAATGCATTAGATTTTGATGATTTAATATTTATAACTGTAAAACTTTTAAAAGAAAATCAAGAAGTAAGAGAATTTTACCAAAGAAAATTTAGATACATAATGGTAGATGAGTATCAAGATACAAATAGAGCTCAATATGAATTAGTAAAATTATTAGTTGGAGAAGAAGAGAATATTTGTGTGGTTGGTGATGATGACCAATGTATATATCAATGGAGAGGCGCAGATATTAGAAATATATTAGATTTTGAAAAAGACTATCCTAAGACTAAAATAGTAAAACTAGAACAAAATTATCGTTCAAAGGGAAATATATTAACTGCTGCTAATATGGTAATAAAAAATAATGCACAGAGAAAAGATAAAGTACTAAGAACTGAAAGTGAGCCAGGGGAAAAAATAAAATTATATAGGGCTTTTAGTGATATAGATGAAGGAAATTTCGTAGCCAGTGAAATAAAAAGATTAATGAGAGAGGAAAATAAAACATATAAAGATTTTGCTGTTTTATATAGAATGAACTCTCAATCACGTATTTTGGAGGAAGCTTTTAGAAAGCAAGATATACCATATAAAATTGTTGGTGGGTTAAAATTCTATGATAGAAAAGAAATTAAAGATATAATGGCATATTTAAAGCTTATAAACAACCCATTAGATGACGTAAGCTTAAGAAGAATTATAAATGAACCTAAAAGAAGTATAGGTGATGCTACAGTAGCAAAGGTTCAAGAAGTTGCAAATATGGCAGAAGATTGTTTGTATAATACGTTATTAGATGTAGAGATGATACCAGGACTTACAACAAAAGCAATAAATTCTATAAATAGATTTACAGGTATCGTAAATTCATTGATGACAAGAACAGATGATATGCCAATATCAAAGATAATTTTATCAGTTATAGAAGAAACAGGATATATGGATATGCTGAAGAAATCAAAAGCTCCAGAAGATGAAACAAGAATTGAGAACTTGAAGGAATTAGTATCTGATGCTGTTGATTTTGAAAAAACTAATGAGGATAAATCATTATCTGCATTTTTAGAAAAAGTAACGCTTGTATCTGATATAGATAATTTAGAGGAGAAAGAAGAAACAACTGTTATGATGACGGTACACAGTGCTAAGGGTTTAGAATTTCCTGTAGTATTTTTAGTTGGTATGGAAAATGGGATATTCCCAGGAATGTCATCATTAAACAGTTTCCACGAGATGGAAGAGTCTAGAAGATTATGCTATGTAGCAATAACTCGTGCAAAAGAAAAACTTTATGTAAGTTCAGCTGAAAGTCGTATGGTTTTTGGTAGAACAGTAAGTTATGAAGTTTCAGATTTTGTAGCGGAAATTCCTCAAAATTTAAAGGAAATAGTTGGAGGCGCGAAGGCAAGGGGAGTTAATACATTTAAGAGTCAAGCAAGAAATGGAATGTATAACAATCCTCATTCTTTGAGAAATAATCAAAATTCTATGTTTAAAAATTCATCAACAGATAGTTTTTCAAAAGAAAATGAAAAAAGTTTTGCAAATATAGGTGAGATTTCTCAAGGAAGAAAAATAAAACATAAAGTTTTTGGGCTAGGTACAGTTATAGCGGTTTCTGGTAATGGTGAAGAAAGATTAGCTACAATAGCGTTTGATAATCAAGGTGTTAAAAAACTTATGATATCTAAAGCGCCAATAGAGCTTTTATAGATTAGGTAATTTAGTGAAAAGTATTTTATATAGATTTTAAAAATTGCTCACATTGACTTAGGGTTAAAATAAAACATATTTAATTACATAATATACCTAATGTATTATAGATGGGATTTATTGTTTTATGCACCTAATTGCAATGATGAGCAATTTTAGCTGAAAAATATAGGATTTTAAAATAATTTTTTAACTTATACCCTTATCAAGTGAAAAATTTTCACAAATTTTACACTATCACCTTAGAAGCAATTTATAATTGAGAGTAAAAATGTACAATTATGGAGATGTTTAATCTAAAATTGAAGCTATTTATTATAGAACTTAAGTTGCAAAGCAAATTTAAAAAACATGATGATGTTTCAAATTTCATTGTCAACTGTCAATTTTTTAAAACTGTTGATGCTTTCATTTGAAATTAGAGTCTTGATATATAAGTTAAATATAGAGCTTGTATCCCTATATAGGTAAATATAAAATTAAAAATATGTGTACTTAAAGGAGCGGTTAACTTGGAGAAAAAAGAAAGAATGTTAGAGCTTATTGAATTGTTAAATAAATACGCTTATAACTATTATGTTTTGGATAATCCGTCTGTATCTGATAAAGAATATGATAAATTATATGATGAGTTAGTCAAATTAGAAAAGGAATTAGGTTATATAATTCCTTATTCACCAACTCAAAGAGTTGGAGATATTATACTTCCAGAATTTAAGAAATATACTCATAAAGCCAGATTATGGAGCTTAGATAAAGCTCAAACCATACAAGAGATAAAAGATTTTCATAATAGAAATTTAAAGTCTATTAAAGAATATAATTTAAATCATGATGAAAAACTTCCAGAATTAAGTTATGTAGTAACAAAAAAATTTGATGGTCTTTCAATAAATCTTACATATGATGAGAATGGAATTTTAAAAGTTGCAGCATCAAGAGGAACCGGTGAAATCGGTGAGGATATAACAAGTCAGGTTAAAACTATAAAGTCTGTTCCATTAAAAATAGATGATAATTCAATTATGGAAGTACATGGAGAGGCTATAATGACAAAGGAAGCATTTGAAAAATATAATGCTACATCAGAAATACCATTAAAAAATTTAAGAAATGGAGCGGCAGGTGCATTAAGAAATTTAAATGTAAAAGAAACTGCTAGAAGAAACTTATCAGCATTTTTTTATGATGTAGGATATAACGAAGGTGAAAATTTTCAAACATATATAGAAATGCTACAATTTCTTATAAAAAAAGGTTTTCCAGTTGATGCATATTTTAAAGTATGTAAAAGTATAGAAGAAATTGAAGATGAAATAAAGTATGTAGAACAAATAAGAAGTGAGCTAAATTATGATATAGATGGTGCAGTTATAGCTATAAATGATATGAAAACAAGAGAGCTATTAGGGTATACAGTTAAATTTCCTAAATGGGCTATTGCATATAAATTTGAAGCAGAGGAAACATCAACAGTATTATTAGATGTTGAGTGGAATATTGGTAGAAGTGGAAGAGTTACACCAACTGCTATTTTACAACCAGTAGAACTTGGTGGCGTAACTGTGAAAAGAGCAACTTTGAATAATATTGATGATATAAATAGAAAAAGTGTAAGAATTGGTTGTGAAGTTTTTGTTCGTAGATCAAATGATGTTATACCAGAAATTATGGGTGTAGTAGAACAATCCTTAGAAAATTCAAGACCTATAGAAGTACCAATTGTTTGTCCGAGTTGTGGTAGCAAATTAGTACAGGATGGAGTTCATTATTTTTGTGATAACACTCTTTCATGTAAACCTCAAATGGTTAAAAGCATAGTTCATTATGCAAGTAGAGAAGCTATGAATATTGAAGGGTTTAGTGAAAAAACTGCAGAGGCTCTTTTTGAAAAGTTAAATATAAAATCTATACCATACTTATATAAAATAGAAAAAGAACAACTTTTAACTTTAGAAAAATTTGGTGAAAAAAAATCTCAAAATCTTATAAATGCAATAGAAAAAAGCAAAGTTTGTGATTTGCCATCATTTATATATGCTCTTGGTATTCCAAATGTAGGTAAGAAAACCGCTAAAGATTTAGCAAAAGAATATAAAAATATAGATAATTTGGTAAATGCAACATTTGAATCTTTAGTAGCTATACCTGAGATAGGAGATATAGTTGCAAAAAGTATAATAGACTTTTTTAATTCAAATGAAGTAAAGAAGAATGTAGAAGAATTATTAAATTTGGGAGTAAAACCTAATTATCAAGAAGTTTCTATAACTGAAAATGTTTTTGAAGGAAAGACTGTAGTAGTAACTGGATCTTTAGAATATTATTCTAGAAGTGAAATAAAGGATAAATTAGAATCTTTAGGAGCGAAAGTTTCTAGTTCTGTAAGCAAAAAAACAGATTATGTTTTAGTAGGAAAAGAACCAGGGTCAAAATTTACTAAAGCACAAGAGTTAGGGATAAAAATTTTAAGTGAAGAAGAATTTAAATCAATGATATAAAGAATTAAAATAATTATTTAAATGATTTCTGTATTTTGCAGAAATCATTTTTTATATTAAATTAGTAAATTATTATATAGATATTGTATTTGACGAAGAATTATTATTTACAGCGTTTATAATAATTAGAAATGATAATCAAATTAAAAGTATAGTTGTCATTAAAAAATATGTTAAATAAATGAGTTGAAATTTTTATAACAAAGATATTATGTTGTTTAAACAATTATAAAAATGGAAAGAATTTATTGTATGTATTCGATTTAAAACTTGGGTTATTAATATGAATGTTAGCAATAGATAATATGGAACTGTTAAAAAAGATACATAGTTATAATAAGGGAGGAAAAAATGTGAAAAAGATAATTTTATTAACATTAACAATATTAATTTTGTTATTTTCTTTTTCAATAGAGGGTAATGATGAAAATAGTAAGTCTAATCAAAAAAATAAATATGTAATATACAATATGGAACAAAGACCTAAAAATCTTATTATGACTGATAATAAAAATGTACGAGAAAAAGATTTAATTGTATCTTTATTTGAAGGACTTGTATCTTTAAATGATAAGGGTGAAATAGTACCAGCTTTATGTAAAGAATATAATGTAAGTGAGGACGGAATACAATATACTTTTAATTTAAGAGAAAACATAAGATATAGTAATGGGGAAAAGATAACTGCAAATGATTTTGTTCAGTTTTTTGAGGAATTCTTATGTGATGAAAAAAATATATATAGAGAAGATTTAAATTGTATATTTGGAGTAAAACAATTTATAAATGATACAGAGGATTTCTCTAATGTAGCTATAAAGGCAATAGATGAAAAAACACTAGCTATAAGATTGAATAATCCTTGTGAAAATTTTATATATATGTTATCAAAACCGGTGATGTCTCTTAGAAAGTATACCGCATTAAAAAATGAAAATACCATAACAAAAGACACATTATTTACAGGGCCATTTATAATACAAGATATAGCAGAGGATAATGAAATTGTAATATCAAAAAATGAAAATTATTATAAAAATAATTTAGTTACAAATGAGAAAATTATTATTTCTTTTATTAATGATAAAGAAAAAGCATTAGCTTATTTTGAGGAAAAGGAAAGTAAATTAGACATAATGATTGATCCACCTATAAATGAATTATCAAGACTTGAAGAAAAAAACTTTTTACAAGGATTTGATGGAGATTCTTCTATGTATATAAACTTTAATTTAAATAAGGATTTAATAACTACAGATTTAAATTTTAGAAGAGCAATAAATGAAAGTATGTCAAAAGAATTTTTTATCCAACAAATATGTAAGGAATTTGGAAATGTTGCATCTTGTTATGGAGCTGATCAATGTGGTAAGTTTTCTTCTTATGGAAATAATAATCTTGCATTAAGATATTTAAAAAATAGTAAATATAAGGATGAAGTTATTACTTTTTTATATAAGAATAATCCTATAGAAAAAAGAATAGCAGAAGATTTGTCAAAAGACATTAAAGATGATTTAGATATTGATATAAAATTAAAAGCTTATAATAATGATGAGGAACTAACCAAAAATAATAAGTTTCATATGATATTAGAACTAGATAACAACAGAGATAAAGATAAATATTTTTTGAATTTGTCAAGTGAAAAATATAAAGAGTTTTATGGATTTGCAAATGAAAAATATGATAAATCGGTACAGCAATTATTAGGAGAAAAATACAATAAAGATAAAATTGAAATATATGAGCAATGTGAAGATCTTCTAAGAGAAGAATTACCTATTATACCAATATACAATTTAAATACTGTGTTATGTAAAAAAAACAATATAGAAAATATTTATATTAATAAACACGGTAATATAGTTCTTTGTAATTTAAAAAAATTAAATTTAAAAGAGTAGAAAGATCCTAAACATCAGGATCTTTCTACTCTTTTACTAAATAATATAACATAAAAAATCAACATGTTTTTATAGGCATCGAAAGTTAACTTATTAGGTTTTAATGAATTTTTTCGTGTATTATAAGTTACATATTTCGAAAAAATTGGTGCCAAACCGTTTGTTTCAGCTGATTGGAGTGAAGACATTCTAAAATACTCTTCCTGTAATAAATCTTCGGAGTTAGAAGAAAAATTTTTATATCTCTCAATATCATCTAAACTAGGACAATCAGGCCAACTTAATACTAAATCCCATCCAATAACTTGGTTTCTATAAACATTATTTACCTTAGAATTGTCACTTTCTTCTCCATCAGATTTTTTCATATCATTATGCAGCATCATTGCATAAAGATATAAAATAATTTCATCACAATAAATTTTATTTTCCTTTTCTTCAATATCTTTTAGAAATAAGCCTTTATTAGAATCGTATAGACTTTCTAAGACAGAGTATGCTTTTTCACTAGCTTGTTTAAATTTTTTAATTTTAGTTTCTTTATAAATAAACATACAATTTATATATAAAAGAGCAGTTGTATCTAAATTATCTTTTAAAGCAGTTGGTGGAATATATTTTAAATTTTCAAGCATCAAATCAGCAAAATCTAGAAGTAAATATTTAGCTTCGTCTATATGTGAATACTTATAAAAAGTAATAAAAGCAAAACAAACTTTTATTAATTCATCTTGAGGTATGTTATATACCTCTTCTTTAAAATCTAAAAACATATTTAATATGTCTAAAGAAAAATTTTTATATTGATTATTGTAATTAAATTTATCATATGTTGAAAATTTATAGTATGCTGACATAAAAAGTGCTTGAGTTGAAAATTTAAATTTAGTATTTTTATCATAAAGATTATATTGCCCAGCAATAGCTTCAGTTGTATCAACTTTATCTACAAAAACTCCTTCATTATTTCTGCAATACAAAGCGTAGAATTCTAATTGTTCAGATGCTAAATCTAGATATTGATTTTTCAAAGCATACTTATTTTCATCTATATCCAAAAATTCATTATAATAATCTGCAAGTTCTAATATAGATAAAGTCATAAGAGCATTAGCAGCAATATTTATCTCTTTTTTAAATTTTTTTTCATTCCATTTAAGCTGAGAATCTGTAGTTAAAAGTTTTCCATTAGCCTTTCTATAAAGGCTAAGTAGTGGAGAATTTGCATCGTTTATGATATCATCAGTTGTGGGTAAGATTTTATTTTTAGACCTTAAATTAGGTGAAATAACCCCACAGCCTGAACTAAATACTATGTTAAAAATAGAGTGTTTTGATAAATGAAAAAGTTGACTTTTTATGTTTTCATTATCTAGTATATTAATTCTTAGAAAAGGACCTATATATCTCAACGTAACACCACCATAATATTGATTATATTTAATAATATGATTGTAAATTAGAAAATGTGCTTAAATCTGAAATAAATGTTATTTAATTAATAATTTTATTGGAAATTAAATTTTAATACATAATAATAAATCTATTTTAATATATAATATGTTTTTATAAAGAGGATTATGAACCAATTATAACTATAGGGAAACAAGCTCCAATTTAAATTTATTCAATAACTTTAAAATATTTTCACACGAGATACAGTGTTGAATTTTAAGTGATTCAGAGCATGTCTCACTATTTTAGGTATCCAAGTTTTGGAATGGATAATTTTAAAAGTCAACTTGGAACCCTATAGAAGTGTAATGGGATTAGTGGAAAAAAAGGAGATGTACTTATGAAGGTTGGAAAGCTTAATTGGGATGATTTAAAAGAAATTATAGATAATAATAAAAGTGTTAAAAGAAAAGACGTTAGAATAAGTAATGGTATAGGAGAAGATTGTGCCGTTATAAATTATGGTGATTATGAATGTGTGGTTTCAACAGATCCGGTAACAGGTGCAGATGAAAATATAGGTAGGATAGCAGTTAATATAAATTGCAATGATATAGCATCTTGTGGAGTAGAACCAGTAGGTATACTTGTAACAATATTGGTACCACCTACGGCTACATTAGAAGATATAAAAAAAATTATGATGGAAATAGATGAAGAGACTAAGAAATTAAATGTAGAAATTTTAGGTGGGCATACAGAAGTAACAGAAGCTGTAAATAAAATAGTGGTTTCTTGCACCGCTTTAGGAAAAGGAAAAGCTTTATCTGCCATATCAACAAGGGGTGCTAAAACAGGTAATGATATTGTAGTTACAAAAAGATTGTGTATAGAGGGAACTAGTATACTAGTTAATGATTATGAACAGCGTTGTAGAAAAGTACTTACAGATGAAGAAATTAAGCTTGCAAGAGAGTATGTAAATGATATAAGTGTTGTAAAAGAAGGAATAATAGCAGGTAATTATAAAGTTAATGCAATGCATGACATTACAGAAGGTGGACTATTAGGTGCACTTTGGGAAATGGCAGAAGGCAGCAATTTAGGGTTCGAAATATATAAAGAAAAAATACCTGTAAGTGAAATAACAATGAAATTATGTAATGAGTTTAAAATAGATCCCTTAAGATTTATATCCTCTGGAAGTATGGTTATAATTACAAAAAACGGAGATGAACTTGTTAGAAAACTAAAAGATGAAAATATAGAGGGTGCAGTAATAGGAAAAATAACAGAGGCTAAAGGAGTACTAATAGAGAATAATTGTAAGATAGAAGTTAGACCTCCAAAAAGAGATGAACTTTTTAATATTAATTAAAATATAGTTAAAAAAGATAAAAGTTTATATTAATGATAAATATATAAATAAAAAGTTAACAATATAAAAGGAGAATGACATGAAAAAGATAATAGTGGCAAGCAATAATAATCATAAAATAGAAGAAATAAAGGAAATGTTGAAAGATTTTTCGTATGAAATACTAGGTCTAAAAGAAGCGGGAATAGAAATAGACATTGAAGAGAATGGAAAAACTTTTATAGAAAATTCATACATAAAAGCTAAAGCTATATATGATTTATGCAAAGGAAAATATATGGTTTTAGCAGATGATTCTGGATTAGCAGTAGATGCTTTAAAGGGTGCTCCAGGAATATACTCAGCTAGATATAGTGGAGAACATGGGAATAGTATAGAAAATAATAAAAAACTTATAAGAGAATTACAAGGTGTTCCTTTTAAAAAAAGGGATGCTGCATTTCTTTGTGCTATGGTATTAATCGTTAATGACAATACTGTAGTAAAAGTAGAAGGTAAAGTTAATGGTAAGATAACTGAAGAATATAGAGAAATAGAAGGTGCATTTGGATACGATCCATTGTTTTATGTTGAAGAATTAGAAAAAACATTTGGCGAAGTGTCTAGTGAGGTTAAAAATGCAATGAGTCATAGAGGAAGAGCATTAGAACAATTAAAGAAAGAATTAAATAAAATATAAAAAAATATTGCTTTGAAGAAATATAAGTTGAAATTTGGTACTTTAAATAAATATATCTCACTAATAAATTTTTATTGGTGAGATATATTTTTAAAGTAAGTTTTTATTAGAGAAAGGGTAATATAGAAAATGTTAGTTGGGATTCTTAGTGATACTCATAGAAATAAAGCAAATATGGATAAAGCAACAGAAAAAATTAAAAAGTGTGATCTTGTTTTCCATTTAGGAGATAATTATGAGGATATTGATTATATAAAAAGAATTTATAAAGGGAAAATAATAGGGGTTTGTGGTAACTGTGATACAACGAAAAAATTATCTAAAGAAGCTGTATATAAACTAAAAGGACATACAATATTTTTAACTCATGGTGATTGTTATAGAGTTAAATTAAATACTTTTAATCTAAAATATAGGGCAATGGAGATCGGTGCTAATATTGTTTTATATGGACATAGCCACATGTCATTTATAGAAAAAGATGGAGGTATATTATTTATAAATCCAGGGAGTGTAGGTGAACCTATAGATAGAAATCCATCTATAGCTATAATGGAAATTAATGAGAATAATATAGAGTGCAAAATTATAAGGATTTAAGTATAAACATATGATAAAAGGGGAATTATATTAATATTTAAAAAAATATTAAATCTAATATTTATAGTATTCTTTAAATTAACTAAATAATGAATATAGGATAAAAATGATTATTTTTATAAAAATATATTAATATTAATAAAAGGTAAAAAAAATATATTACAATACTATAAAAAAATAATGAAATGCATATTTTTTTATAGTATTGTAAGGTAGTGTTTTCAATAGTTGGTAATATTTCTGCAAAAAAAATAAACTTTTTCAACAAAAAGTGTTGACTTATTTTGCAAGATAATGTAGAATAACTATTGTCGTTAGGAGATAAAACAAGTTCTTAACGATGAGCAAGTAAGTATATCGGGGTGTGGCGCAGATGGGAGCGCGCGTGGTTTGGGACCATGAGGTCGCAGGTTCAATCCCTGTCACCCCGACCACTTTTTAAAACTTGCGGGTGTAACTCAATGGTAGAGTGCTAGCCTTCCAAGCTAGTTACGAGGGTTCGATTCCCTTCACCCGCTCCAAGTATGCGTTTTTAGCTCAGTTGGATAGAGCAACGCCCTTCTAAGGCGTGGGCCAGGGGTTCGAATCCCTTAAAACGCACCATTAT
>NZ_BAAABH010000017.1:0-85514 GCF_054767855.1 Clostridium sp. CTA-19
TCTGTTCGTCAGACCAGAGATTTGCCGCCAACTTCCTTCAGATTCCACCTCACGGTGGACACCCTTGTCTTAAGCTATACACTTACCACTACTAGGTCGTGTTAGGGACTTTCACCCTTAAGATTACGCCCATGCTGGGCGCACAACATAAAAAAAAGTTGAAAATAAATTATTCAACTTTTCTTTTATCATAATATTTTATACAGTTTAACTAAAAAGATTATATAATAGTTCTTTGTTTAGTTTTTTACCTATAATACAAACAACTCCCTCTTCATTAAATTTATATGGTACGACATTAAAACTTTTTAATACATAGTCAAATTTTAATTGTTTGCAATTATTACTTTTAACAATTCCTTTTGCTCTTATTATATTTCCAAATTCATTATTTTTCAATTTTTTCATCACATCTTCTAATTGTTTTTCTGTAAAAAATTTATTAGTTTTAAAAGATAAGTTCTCAAATTTTTCTTCTACATTCACCCTATAATGTTTCTTTATTTTTATTGATGTATTTTTTTTAGGTTTTTTTATGTATTTTATAGTTGAAAAATCATTTTTATCTTCTCCCCAAAATATAATCTCTTCTCCTTGTACACTATCTGAATTACATATTATATTAGCATTTGAATTTATATTTTTTAAATCATCTTTAATCTTTTTTATCTTATCCTGAGATATATTTTCACACTTGGTTATAACGATAGATTTGCAATTAATAATTTGATTTTTATAAAATGCTCCAAAATTTTCAACATATTCATTAAAATTTTCCCCATCAATTACAGTAATGATCATATTTACATTAACCATACTATTTATTTTTTCATCATTAAATATTTTTAATATATCTGATAACTGAGCAACCCCTGAAGGTTCAATAATTATTCTATCCGGTGTAAATAACTCTGTTACATTTATTATGCAATCTTTAAAATTTTCTGTTAAAGTACAGCATATACAACCATCAGTTATTTCTTTTATATCTATATTATCCTTTTTTAAAAATTCACCGTCTATATTTACTTCACCAAATTCATTTTCTATAATTACTATTTTTTCATTTAAAAAGTTATTTTTAATAATCTTTTTTATAAGGTTAGTCTTACCAGCACCTAAAAATCCTGAAATTATATCTAACTTAACACCCATAATTTCTCTCCCATCTTAACAAAATTTTATATTATTTACTAATAAGTTACAATTTATAATATATCAAGTTTTAATCATTTAATGAAGCTAAAAGTAAAATAATATTATATTATTTTACTTTTAATTATAAAAAACTACTTTAATAATAATTTTTATTATTAAAGTAGCTTTATTTTAATCTTGAAAAATAATTTTAAATATTACAGAATTATTTTCGCTTGTTAAAAAATATTGTATTTTTTTATGCATATCAAAAATTGTTTTTACAATATACAACCCTAATCCACTTCCACCAGTTTTTCTGTTCCTAGACTTTTCTATCCTATAAAATGCTTTAAAGACCTGTTCTATTTCTTCTTTTTCAATATGTGCTCCTGTATTCTTAATTATCAATTCTACACAATTTGAATTTCTTTTTAAATTTAATATTAATTTTTCTTTTGGTTTAGAATACTTTATTCCATTATTGATAATGTTAGTTAAGGCTTTTTCTATAAGCTTTTTATCTCCATATACAAATATTTCATTTTCCAAATTAATTATAGTAAAAATATCTTTTTCATCTATAAAAAATTTTTGATTTTTAACTATATCTTTTATAAGTAAAGTTAAGTTTACTCTTTCAATATTTAACTTAAAATCATAATTTTCATATTTGCTTAAAAGTAAAATTTCACCTACTAATTCTTTTAATTGATCTAATGTACTTAAACATTGTTTTAGATATTTATCTCTATCTTTAAACGGTCCAATATTATATATCATTCCTTCAACTTGGCCTCTTATAATAGTTATAGGTGATTTTAATTCATGTGATATTGTAGTTAAAAATTCTCTTCTTCTTTTCTCTAATTGTCTTTCTTTTTCTATATCGTTTTTTAATTGAATATTAGTATTTGCTAACTCTTCAATAGATTTTTGCAAATTATAGCTCATTTCATTTATGCTAGTAGATAATTGTGCAATTTCATCATTTCCTTTATAATCTAATTTATCAGTAAAATCTAATTTAGCTATTTTTTTTGAAATATTATTTATTCTTATAAGTGGAGAAGCCATTATTTTTGAATAAATTACAGAAGCTAAAATTCCTATAATTAATGTTATCATTACCATAAATGGTAAGAATAACAGAATCATTTTAGACATTTCTCGAACACTTGTCATCGGCGAGTAAATTATTATTAATACACATTCCATATTTAACTTTTTTAAATTAAAGTTTTTTTCTACTTGTAACATAGAATGTGATTTTTTTTTCGGTCTCTCTTCTCTTTTATCTAATTTATCATTTTCTTCACTTATCTCATCTTCAAATTCTGATATTTCATGCATAGGTTCCTTTTTGCTTAAACCTTTATTAGATGAATAAACTATCTCACCATTAATAGTCTTTAGTAAAACCATAGCATTATTTTTATATGTAAAATTATCCAATAAATTATCAATGTCTATATCTTTATTATTTTCTAAAGTTTTTACAGTATTTAAAATTTCATTATTTACTTTATAAGTTCTATATATATTGTAAAACTGCGGTAATAGAAAGTATAATAATATATATGCCAATAATGATGTTATTGTAATTATAGTTATTGTTATAAAGAACACTTTTTTCTTTATATTCACATTGTTCCATTTACTTTTCCAATACATATCCAATTCCCTTTATAGTTTTTATATACTTTGCATCTATTTTTTTTCTAATATTTTTTATATGAGCGTCTATTACCCTCATATCCCCATAATAATCATATCCCCATACTTTATCCATTAATATTTCTCTTGTTACTACTCTAGGATAATATTCTATAAGCATTTTTAAAATATTAAATTCCTTAAGTGTTAAATCTATCTCCTTTTCTTTAAAATAGCCTTTATAACTATCACATTCTAATTTTAAATTTTCAAAAGTAATATTATTTTCTATGTGTAACTTATTATATCTTTTTAACACAGCTTCAACTCTTCTTATTAGTATATTAAAAGAAAATGGCTTAGTTATAAAATCATCACACTCAAGATCAAATGCTTTTATTTCATCCAACTCACTTTCAAGGGCAGTAAGAAATATTATTGGAATGTTTGAAAACTCTCTTATCATTTTACACAAAGTATATCCATCCATGTTAGGCATCATCACATCCAGTATAATCAGATTATAACTGCTATTTTTCACTTTTTTATACCCTTCTATTCCATCATTAGCAGCATCTACTATATAACCTTCGCTTTTTAAAAATTCTATGATTAATTCTTGTATCTGCAGATCATCTTCTACAACTAAAATATACTTTTCCACACTATCCTCCATAGTTAAATTTATTAAACCTAATTATATTTTATATTAAATATAATTAGGTTATTTTTAAATCATTTTATTTAGTATAATTTTTATTAATTCAATTTTAGTTAACTTAAAATTTATTCATAACTTAAAGCTTTACTTCCAATACTTTTCCAACTCTTAATAAATACTTGTTTATCTACAGCTCTATTTTTTTCATTAGTTAATGGATCGTTATAATATATATAATCTTTATCATATCCTGTTAACAATACTGTATGTTGATTAAAACTACAAGTTATTTCTTCTCCATCAACAATCCAACTAGCATCTAATGTAGGATTCCCAAAATCCGATGTTATCCAAACTACTACTGGTTTTCCATCACTTAAATATTTTTCTAACTTAAAATATGGTTCATCAGTTAAATCAACTGGATTTATATATTTTTCTAAAGATTCTATCATTGCATTAGGGTAAATGGCGAATCCTGCTTCTTCACCTGTAACATCTCCTACAAATCCTACATTTGGATTTCCCCATGATATTATTGTCCCATCAACATCTCTAACAATTTCTGTAGTGTCTATTTTCATTTCATTTGCTAATGTTAGTTTATCTACGTTAATCCCATTATAGTTAAGCATCATAGTTGTAGAAGTTATTTCACAACCATAAAGCAACTCTGGTAATTGACTCACTAATGGCACATCAAGTTTAACACTTTGTTTTGATGAAATCTCATATTGTTTCAAAGCATTTTCCACTGAAAATATAGAATTCTCAGATGATTTTTTTTCTGCAGCTAAATATGTACTATTAATAATGATAGATTTAAATAATATTATCAGAGATGACGTTACTAATATTATTAAAACTATTTTTCCTTTAAATTTATATAAACGCATTTTAGACCCTTACCAAACTTTTATTAAAGAGTTTATAAGTAATATCTGATTTATGAGCTATTTCATTATTATGAGTAACCATAATAAGACATTTCTTTTCTTTTTTAACTATTTCCGTAAATAAATTTACTATTTCATTAGACGTAACTTCATCTAAATTTCCTGTTGGCTCATCTGCTATAATTAAATCTGTTTTTGAAACTAATGCTCTTGCTATTGCTACTCTTTGTTGTTGTCCGCCACTTAAAGTTAAAACTTTTTGCTTTGCTTCTTTCTCATTTATACCCACTTTTGCTAACATTAAAAGACATTCTTGCTTTTTATTTTTCAACTTTAGTCCTCTTATAGACATTGCCATTTCCACATTTTGTAATGCAGTCATATAATTTAGCAAATTGTATCCTTGGAAAACTATAGATACATATTTATTTCTAAATTTATCTAAACCTATTTTTCTTATATCACTTTCTTTATAAAAGATTTTTCCTTCATCCTGTTTATCTAATCCTGAAACTAAGGATAAAAATGTTGTTTTTCCTGATCCTGAAGGGCCTATTATAGTATAAAATTTTCCTCTTTCAAAAGAAACATTTAAATTTTTTATAATTTCCTTCTCTTTATTATAACTATAACTAACCTCTTCAAGTCTTAATAATGCTTCCATGTAGTTTCCTCCTAAGTTTGTAATTGTCTACTGATGTTTACTTAATATATTTTTAGGGTTAAGTCTCATAATAGATATAGATGGTAACAAAATAGATACTATAGCTATTAAAATTGTCACTAATGACATTTTCCCAAAATCTATTATGGTAATTTCGACATCCATACTATCAATAGTTTTTACACTGCTTTCTTCCCTCATACCAGCTTTATCTCTCATCTCACTATCCATTCCTGTTATGCTCTTATTTGTACTACTACTTGTCTCAATTTGATTAGATAAAAGGTTTGTTGCCATTACATTACTTACTTTATTACCTACAACTCCTGAAATTCCTATTGCTAATACTAGTATAATTAATATTTCACTAATAAATTGACTTATTATTTTAAACTTTTTCTCACCTAAAGACATTAATATACCAATTTCCATAATTCTTTCTTTTATAGAAAGCATTATTATAAGTGTTAATATCACAGCACCTGAAATAACTCCAATATACAATGTTATTTTAGCAAATGATGCAACTGATTCTATAGAACCCACCATTTTATCATAGTCCTTACTATTAGCATCTAAAGTATATGTTTCAAAATCTATATCTAACTGTTTTCCTTCACTTACAAAATTTTCAACATTTAATGGATCATCTATTTGAAATTCTGCTTTATCTGCTTTTCCAGAGTATTCTTCACCTTTAAATATATTTACAAATGTATATGGAACATATATTTTATTATATGGACTCATTGATGGACTCATAAATCCTTCTGTTGTAACTTCTTCATTAGATTTAAATACACCAACAATTTCTAATTCATTGGTAATACTTGAATCATTATTCTTAGAAACAGTTATTTTATCACCAACTTTAAGATTATTTTCACTAGCTAAAGTTTCCTCTATCATAGCAACCTTAGTATCTATATCTGTAGTTGTAATCATTCTACCATCAACTAAAGTAATTTCATTATTTTCATATTCTTCTACAAGTGAGGCATCAGATACACCTTGTAGATTTATATCTCCAAAACTCATGCCTTTTCCTTGGCTATGATCTTCATTAAATTTCATATCACTATTATTGGTTTCATTGTTAGCATTTGCATTTTCACTTTCTTCACTAACTATCGGTTCAAAACTATCTGCATTTACATAAGTTGTACTTATTAAATTATACGACTTAACATGCTTAATTTGAGCCAATTTCTCTACATCTGATATATTTATTGGTGTATTTTTCATTCTTACTTTCTTATCTTCATTACTACTTTCATCTGACATTTTACTTCTCATATTTTCCGAATCAATTTTCAATGATACTGTAGCACCTAAACTCTCTCTTGCTAGTTTTTGAGAAGCTTTTGCTGCACTTTGTATAGCTATACCTGATAATATAACTACACAAACTGTTAATGTAATAATAAATAAAATTAAAGATTTTACTTTCTTTTCTTTTAAATTTAAAAATGCTCTAAATAAAAAATTCATCTCTTCGCTCCTTTTTATTTTGTCCCATATTGGCTTACAAATACATATTAGAAAACCTATCTATAAGTGAAATGAATTCAATGTGAATTTAATATGAATTTTTAAATTTAAAAATTTAACTAAAAATAGGTCATCTTATTAAGACGACCTATCTTTATATTAGTTTTATTTTTCATCCATAATTTCTTTTAATGCATCATATGTATATTCTATTATTTCATCACATGATACACCTTTTCTTTTAAGTTCTACACAATCAAAGGTTCCATATTCTTCTTTTATTTTATTCATTAAAAGTTTTCCGTATTTTCTAGCTTCATTAGGGTCCTTAGCATTTTCTCTTCCTTTAGTTGCCCCTAAAACCATCATTGCACCAGTAATTGCACCACAGGTTGTTCCAACTGACATACCACCACCAAAAGGAGTTGCTATTGATACTGGAATATCTAAATTATTTTCTTCATTTATTGCTTTGATTATAGATTCAGAACAGTTATATCCTTCTTTATGAAAATCTAATACTTTTTTCATTATTACATACCTCTTCTCAAATATATCGTTTTATTTTAATATATAGTTTTAAAGTTTCAAGTTAATTTTAAATCATTGTGAAAAATTTTTCAAGTGAAATTTTTTATTTATTAATGCTATTTTTATAAACAAAACACATTTAGATATTTTTATAACTCTAAATGTGTTTTCACTATTAATCTATTTTAATTCCATTTTTAAAAGTGCACTGTTTTACATTACCATTTATATCTATTATAGTAAAATCGCCGTCAACCTGATCATTAGACCATTTACCTATGTATTTTTCTCCCTCTACTGTTTCTAATATTCCTTCTCCATGTTGCTTATCATTTTTCCAAGCTCCTGTATATTTATCTCCATTTTCCCATAAATATATTCCACTACCATCTTTATCATCATTGTTCCATTGACCTATATAACTTTCACCATCAGACCAATAATATATACCGTACCCATCTTTTAAATCTTTCTTCCAACTCCCTATATATTTTTCTCCATTATTCCAAATCATAGTGCCTTCTCCGTGCATTTTACTTTCATGCCAATAACCAATGTATTTTGTCCCATTTGCATATGTAAAAATACCAAACCCATGTCTTCTTCCATTTTTTCTTTCCCCTTGATAAATTCCACTTGTGCTATGATCATGATTATGATTTATTTCAATATTTTCGTTTTCATTAATCTTTAAATTTTTTTCCATTTTATTTCTCCTCAATACATCTTATTTTTTATATATTATTATAAAAATTGTATATTATTAATATCCAAATTATACGTTACATCTTTACGTTCAACTATAACTTTTATTTTTTCCCTAACCTCATCATTTTCCATTACTTTTGTTAGAAGTTCTTTTGTTGGGTTGATTGCATAAGGAATACCTACTGACTTAAACATAGTAAAATCTCCTGATGTATCTCCATACGCAAAACTTTTATCAAGCTCTATATTGTATTTTTCTGTTAGTTCTTTTATAGCATTTTGTTTGCTCTCTGAATCCCACATTGGTATTATTTCTCCAGTATAATTATCATCATCATCTCTTAAGTATATAGAACCTTTATAGTCATCCATATTATATTTATTTGACATTTCTTTTACAAGTTCAATTGGTGAACCTGATATTGCAATTACTTTATGCCCTTGCTCTTTATGCCACTTTATTCTCTCTCTAGTAAAAGTATAAACCCTATCACCTTTTTGTTCTATAACCTTTTTAGCTATATACTCTATATGGTGCCTGTCCACACCTTTTATTGCTTCTATATATATATCAACCATTTTTATAAGATATTCATCATAATCGCCTTGTCTTTTATCCCACTTAATAAATGCCGGACGGACCTCTCTATACCATTTTTTCTCATCTACAAGCTCATACTTAACTATTTTTTTAAAAACTTCTGTTATTAGTCCTTCTCTATAAATAGTTCCATCTATATCAAAAAATGCTGCTATGTTTCCCATATAATCATCTCCTCCACTCAATTTTTGTATTTAATAGATTTTATCATATTTAAAATAAATTGCAATTATTTTAATAATTTTTTATACCAATATTAATATTACTAATCTATTCAAGATTATGTGAATATCTTAGGTAAACTATTACATTTAAATTAACTAAACAGTTTTTTTCATATACAAAGATATATTTTTTAACTTATTATACCATTAAAACTAATAGAAAATATACCTCTTAATGTTGTATTTTTTTACAATTTTCAACTTTTTAGCCAATGATTTTTACATATATTAATGGTAATATAAATATATGGTATAAAATTTTAATTAATATCTAAAGTAAATTAATAATTGTTTGATAATTAACTAAGAAGGATTTATTTTAAATCTTTTATTTCTATATGAAATTATTGTCACATATTGATTTATTTTAATTATTTCAATTAAATTTTTCCATATTTTTCGAGAAAATTAAAGCTTTATAGTAAATATTTTTAATGTTACTTAATACATTATCTATTATGCTGTTATGGCTTTACAAAAGATAAATCTAGCTCATTGAGCATAGTTGATTTTTTAAATATAATAATTTGAAAGTAAGGGGTTATTTATGGGGAAAAATTTCAAAAAAGAAAAAATGCACAACAAAAAAATTAGTTTAATATCAGCTATACTAATATTAATGATTTTCACTTCTATTATTCCTATAGTAATACTAGGATATAGTAATTTGAAAAACAATTATAATAACATATCTAATATTTATTTAACTAAAAGTTCTAATAGCATTAATTCTATTTCTAATAGTATTTCTACACTTGTAAACATAAATATTAATTTAATAAATTCACTATCTAATGATGAATATGTTTTAGAGAATATAAACAATAAAAACTATGATAAATTACTCAGGTATTTTAAAAATATAAAAGACAATAATGAGACAGTATCCTTTGTATATTTCAGTGACTCAAAAGGGGGATTTACCTCGTATCCTTTAGAGGATACTTCAAATTTCAAACCACTGGAGACAACTTGGTATAAAAGTGCTATGACTTCTGATGCATTGGTAATATCTCCTCCATATATTGATGGTGTAAACGGCTTAAAAAATATTACTATTTCAAAAAAAATCAAAAATGAAAAAGGTGATATTTTAGGATGCTTAGGTATAGATATATTATTAGATAAAGTTTGTGAAAATATATCTGAAACACCAATAGGAACCGATGGATTTTCTTTAGTTACATATAAAGATTCATCTGTACTTGGTAGTAGCAATAAAAATTTAATGGAAGTAAATTTACCTGAAACTGATTGGGGTAAAAAACTACCTAACATAAAAGACAGCTCAATTTTAACTATAGAAAATAAAAAATATGTAGTAGAAAAACATGTGGATGAATCTTTAGGTTATACAACTTATGGATTTATATCAAAAGACGAGATAAATAGTGTAGTTTTCAAATCAATATTAAATGTTGTCATAACAGTATGTTTAACATTGATATGCTCTATTATAATAATTATTTTTACCTCTATAGTGTTAAAAAAATCTATATCTAAACTAACGTCAATTGTCTTAAAATGTAAAGATGGCGATTTCACTGAAAAAATTGATACAAATAACATTAGAATTAATGATTTCTTTCATATTGGTCACTCTATAAATTTAATGATAGATGATATTACTGTAGTTTTAAAAGAAACTCATAAAATATCTAATTATCTTCTTAATGCATCATTAAATTTTAAAGACATTATAAGTGAAGTAAATTCTTCTAATAATGATATTGCTAGTGCTATTGGTCAAATAACTGAAGGTGCTACTTGTCAAAGTTCTATGCTAGAAAATAGCGTAAATGCCTCTGAAAATTTTGGATGTGAAATTGATAATATATCAAGCTATGCAAAAGATATATCTTTGAAATGTAATGAAGCTGAAGATGCAATAATAAGCGGAAAAACAATTATGAATGAATTAAAAGATATGTATGGAAAAAATACTATTTCAATAAATACTGTAGTTGATAAGGCATCTTTGCTTGAAGAAAACTCTAAAAAAATTAATATAATTTTAGATACTATAAAAGATATAACGACTAAAACAAACCTTCTATCTTTAAATGCTAGTATAGAAGCAGCTAGGGCTGGAGAAGCAGGAAAAGGGTTTGCAGTTGTAGCTAATGAAGTAAGGCTTTTAGCAGAACAATCTAGTAGTTCTGCTAAAGAAATTGAAGAAGTTATTATAGAAAATTTAAGCAATATAAAATCTGTAAATAATGAAATTTCATCTTCTCAAAAGATAATTGAACTTAGTTCTGGAAAAACTTTAGATACCTTTAAGAGTTTTGAAAAAATCACAAATTCTATAGATGCTTTAAAAGAAAAAATTAATTTCACATCAGAAGCTATACTAAAAGTTAATGATTCTAAAGAAATTTTCATACAAAACCTTCAAGATATATCTGCTGTTTCACAAGAAGCTGCCGCTTCAACTGAAGAAGTTAATGCTTCTAGTGAAGAACAACAGGGTAAATTTAAAGAAGTAACAGTGCAAGCAGAGGATTTAAATACTATATCTAACACTTTAAATGATTTAATATCAAATTTTAAAATTACTGAATAAACATTAAAAGGGCTTAATAAGCCCTTTTATATAATTCCAATTTTTTAATTTTAGCCTATGCTTTTATTAAGTTAGAACTTTTTAGTTTAATGAAAACAGTACGCTTTCTACCCTACTATAATGTATTTTTCAAACTATTTAATAAACTTTTATAAACAATACAGTTGCCTTCATAACTTAAATGTACTCCATCTACGTATAATTCTTCATTCCACTCATTAAATTCTTTTGTCAAGTTTACAAACTCTATAGAATTTTCCTTACAAATATTTTGTAGTTCTTTTTCATAGCTTTCAATAATACAATTGACATTCTTATAATTACAATAGCAGTCCCATCTTTTAATTGCCATGTTTTCTGACATTTTAGGTGGAGAAAGTATTATTGGTATTATATTTTTTTCTAAAGATTCTTTAATCATTATTTTTATATTGTCTAAAGCATCACTAATTTTTCTATTACATAGAAAATCATTACTTCCACCTAATAATATTATAATATCAGGACTATGCAAATTTATTTCTGATGTTAATCTATTCATCATTCCAACTGTTGTATCACCATTAATTCCTGAATTTATAAATTTATATTCTTTATATTCATTTTTTATTAAATAAAACCAGCTTTCTTTAAAATCTACTCCGTATCCATATGTTATGCTGTCACCTATGCATAATATAGTCTTCAAATCATTCACCCCTTAAACTTAATTAATACTTAATATTCTAATTTCAACTTATAATTGTATTATTTTAAATTTTAAAATGCAAATTTAAAATATATTAATATTAAATCCGTATATAATTTATATGTATTTTTATTTTTTAAATTTAAAAAATATTTCGTATAGTTGAATAATTCTATAAATATTATTATAATTTTAACTAGTATGATTTGTAAATTTTTAATAAATTTAACATTAACATTTTATTAAGAAATATTATTTTATATATTTAATATTTTTCTTTAATAAATATTAAATCTATGGAGGTCATTATGTTATTTAAAAAAAATAAAAAATCTAATAGTGAGGACTGCAATATTATTACTATTGATAATAAAAGATTTGATTTTTCCTCTTATAATCAAAACATTTCTTTAATGAAATTAAATAAAAGGGTAGATGAGGCCTATTATTCAATAGACAATCTTATTAAATCTATTTCTGAAATAAATTATGCCGTTAGCAAACAATCATCATCAATTTTTAAAGTTATTGATGAATTTGAAAACTATGCATCATTGGCAGAAGAAGTGTCTGCTAGTATAACTTCTTCAAGCGAACAATCAAAAATAACAATTGAAACCGTAGAAGATGGTATGTCTTCTATATCTAAAACTATAAATTCTATGTTTGAAATAATAAAATCTGTTGATTCAATAAAATCAGAAGTAAGTAACTTAAACGGTAAAATTACCAATATAAATGATATTCTTATTCAAATGAAACAAATTTCTCATCAAATTAACTTACTTTCACTAAATGCATCAATAGAAGCTGCTAGAGCTGGGGAACATGGTAAAAGTTTTAGTGTAGTTGCAACTGAAGTAAAAAAATTAGCAAATAAAAGTAAAGATTTTGTTGAAATCATTGAAAACATAATATTAGATATAAATTCTAGTGTATCTAATACTATGAAAACTATTAAAAATAGCGATAATTCAATAAATACTGGTATAGAATTAGCACAGAAGACAACATCATCGTTTAATAATATATCTAATGCAACTAATAATACTGAATGTATAATTCAAGAAATAAATAATGCTATTGAAGGACAATTAAAATCAATAGATTACATATCATCTTGTACCAATGATATGAGAGAAATTTCTGATAAAACTTTTTCTCTTGTGGAAAATTCCATAATAAATTCTCAATTTGCTAAAACTTCAGTAGATGGATTTATTAACCTGTGTAAAAATATAGAAAATAAAGAAATTTCTATATTAAATAAGCCTAAAACATCTATAAAAACTGTACTTAATTTTGATGATGAGCCTTTAGATGCAGCTAAAGCTTATAGTGTAGATCAGGCCACTCTTAATTTTAATATTTGTTCACAATTATTAGTTCAAAGACAACACTGTGATATCAGTGCAGGTATAGCTAAAACATGGTACTTAAATGAAGATAACCTAACCTGGACTTTTAAACTTAGAGACAATGTTAAATTTCATGATGGTAATACTTTGACAGCAGAAGATGTCAAATTTTCATTAGAACGTTTATATAACCTAAAAACTAAATCATCTAATTATTGGTTACTTAGTCCAGTAGAAGGTGCAGAGAATTTTAGAAATGGCAAATCACAAGAAATAAGTGGAATCAAAATTTTAGATAAATATACCATTATGATAAAATTACACAGTCCATACTCTGGGTTTCTTAAAAATTTGACTCAACCATCTTGTTCTATATATGAAAAAAGACCATATATAAGTAATAAAGCTTTAGTAAGCTGTGGCTCTTTTAAAATCACTGAAAAGACTTCAAACATGATTATTCTTACAGCTTTTAATGACTATTATAATGGTAGAGCTTATGTAGATGAAATTATAGTAACTAATGAGAAAAAACCTTTATCATTACTAGAAACTGAAGGAAATTTAGATTTTTATAAAATTTCTTCTGTATCTAAAGAAGTCTTATCTCTTTGTGATAATTACAAATATAATAATTTAATATTATATCCATCTTTGCTGACTAATATGTATTTTTTTAACTTTAATAAAAATAGTATTTTTTCAAGAAATAAATTTGCCCGTCAAGCTCTTAATTATGCAGTGAATAAAGAAGAACTTATTAAACTTTTAGCTTGTAATAATGCAGAGGCTTTTAAATCTATTTTTCCTAGAGCAATATTAGATTTTAATAATGATGATATTTTTAAATATAATCCTACTAAAGCAAAGGAACTTTTAAGCAAGTGTAATTATTCAAATTCTAAAGACACTTTAAAAATAGTACATAGCAAAAATGATGATTATATTAATCTTCTTGTAAGCTATTTTGAAGCTGTTGGCATAAAGTGCGAAAAAATTCTCGTTAATGAAAAAGGTGTATACCACCCTGATAATTATCTTAAATCTGATATTTTTCCAGCTTTTTGGATTGCTGATACTGGTGATGCTGACAATTATTTAAGACCATTATTTAATATAAATTCTGCTTTCTTTAAAAATAATTATAATAATGAAAAAGTAAATTCATTGATGGATAAAGCATCAGAATGTATTATACCTGATAAAAGGTATAATCTATATAAAGAATTAAATGATGTTATGTTAGCTGATTGTCCTGCCATATTTTTATTTAATCCTAAGTGTGGAATTATATATAATAAAAATAAAGTAAAAAATGTAATTGTGAACCCAATTAATAATATTCTTTTTGATGAAATTATAGTTGAATAGCAAAAAGAGCTTTCAAAATATGATTTGAAGGCTCTTTCTATAGATCTTAAATCTAAATCATCCTAAGTAAATTCTTAACAATATTCTTATGAATAATTAAAGTTTACAACTTTATCATAATTTCTATTTATAAAGTCTTCCTATTGCATCTGCTGAAAGTATTGCGGCGTAAACCACGTCTTCATTAATTTCAAATGGCATATTATAAATCGTTTCACCTTCTAAGCAAGTTGCCTTAGCTACACTTCTAATTTCTTCTTCCTTTATTTCAATTATACCCATATCTTCTAATGTAATAGGTAAATGTAAATCCAAACATAATCCTATAACTTCTTCTATTTCTTCCATAGTTCTATTTTCTAAAACTAACTGAACAATAGTTCCAAATGCAACCTTTTCTCCATGATACAAATGGTGACATTGTTCTAAAACAGTAAATCCATTATGAACTGCATGAGCTGCTGCAAGTCCACCACTTTCAAATCCAATACCACTTAGATAAGTATTAGCTTCAATAACATTTTCTACTGCAGTAGTACAGACTCCAGATTCTACTGCAAGTTTTGCCTTTAATCCATCTTCTAACAATGTTTCATAGCATAAACTTGCTAAAGCCATAGCTGCCTTTGTAATTTTTCCACCTGCCATATTACAAGCATTAGATTTTAAGCACGCTTCGGCCTCAAAATAAGTAGCTAATGCATCCCCTATTCCAGCAACTAATAACCTTGATGGCGCTTTTGCAACTATTTCAGTGTCTACTATTACAACCTCAGGGTTTTTAGGTAACATTAAATATTCGCTAAATACACCTTCATCTGTATATATAACAGATAATGCACTACATGGTGCATCAGTAGAGGCAATTGTTGGTACTATTACTACAGGAATATTTTCATAATAGGCAACTGCTTTAGCAGTATCAAAAATTTTTCCGCCGCCTACACCTATAACAACATCACAATCATTTTCTTTTAAAATTTTTCTTAATCTATCAATTTCATTTTTAGAACATTCTCCATTAAAACTTTCAAATGTTAAGTTACATTTCTTTTCATTAAAACTCTCTTCTATAATAGGCTTGGTTCTCTTTATTCCATTATCACTGGCAATTATAAAAAATGATTCTCCCAAATTCGATGTATGATTTCTTATGTCTTTTAACACAGCACTCCCTTGTATATATTTACCTGGTGATATTATACTCTTAAACATAGTATCTCCTCCTACCTCGAAATAAAAAATTTTAAATTCAACATATTTTTTATGAATTGATAAAAATTAACTTTAGTTTAGTTTCTTAACTTAATTTTTGAAACCGATTGAAAATGATTAAGTTATTCTTTGATATATTTTTAACATACTATTTTTTTAATTAATTGTCAATATAATTAAAAAAATTTGAAATTATATTTTTATTTTTTATATCTTTCCCATTTCATTTACTGTTTTGTAATTTTATATTGAATTATACATTTTTTTAAACCATAATATGATATATGTAATTTAATTTTTTAAATATAAAGGAGGTACAACTGTGAAATATAACTATTCTTTAATAAAAGTGGAGTCCTTATATGGTGATTTAACTGCAACTGGAATAATTCAATATTTTGATAATAACAAGTTGATTATGTCTGTCAATAATGAACATATGTTAAATAATAAAGAAAACTTTTTTTTAAGTATATTTTCTAAAAAAGAGGGCGTCTTAGTTTATGAAGCTAGTATTTCTAAAGTAGACGCAAAAAATATAGAATTTACTAATATACGTTTTTTATATTCTAAAAATCGGCGGCTACATAGTCGTGTAAATATAAACATTACATTACCAGTAAACATATTAAAAAAGTCTCATAAAGAAGTAATTAATCTTTCAAAGCCTATATTAATGATAGCTAAAAATATAAGTATTTCTGGCATATTACTAGAGAGTCCACTTAACTTACCGCTTGATTTAAACTTTATTCTTTTACTACCTATAGGCTCTACTACTATTACTATAATAACTGAGACTAAAAGAAAATTTAAAACAGATTGTATGTATAATTATGGTTGTAAGTTTAAGTTTAAGTTTATTAATAAAGCTGATGAACAGCTTTTAAGAAAATTTATATTAGACAACAAATTAGATCAATTAAAATATAGAAATGTAACTACTAAATAATCTATTTTTAATGTTTAATATAAAAAATTCCTGCTTTACAAGCCAGCAGGAATTTTTCACTAAAAATGTGGATTTATTTCATCCTTTTGAATTCTTTTTAAATCTTTAAGTCTTAAACCAGTTTCTTGCATTATATCATTCCAATCCTTGCCATCTACAATCATTTTTTTAGCATTATTATGCTTTTCATTCTTTTGTTCCCTGTTCATAATATCCTCCTAAATATAATATTTGCTCAATATTATCTTGTGAATATAAGAAACTTTTATTCCTTTTATCAAAAATTTTTACATTTAATTTTACTTATATATAGAGTTCCACATTGACTTTTAAATTATTTATTCCAAAACTTGGATACTCAAAATAGTGAGCTATGCTCTGAATCACTTAGAATTCAACACTAAATCTTGTATGAAAACATTTTAAAGTTACTGAATAAATTTAAATTAGAGCTTGTATCTCTATATTTATTCTTCACTTATTTTATATATAAAGATGAATCCTAAAACTAATAATATTATAGATACTATTGAAGATACACCTGTAGGTATTCCCGGAAATATAGATACCACTGATCCTAAAACGAATCCAAATATAAGCATATATATTTGTTGTGGATATTTATTTAACAACCTTTCTATTGTTCTAGCAGTTGCAACAGTTCCTATTATTACACCTAATCCAATTGGAATAAGTATTAAAAAATTCAAATCTGATACAGCAGTTAAAACTGTATTATAAAGACCTAAAATTAAAAGCATAAAAGAACCACTTATACCTGGCAATATTAAAGCTATTGCAACTATTATGCCTCCTATAAACAACCAAATAAAATTTATAATATTTAAATTAGTTATTATATTGGAATTGTCTATATATTCTCCCGACATAACAAATACAATTAAAACACCTAATCCTAAATAAATTAAATTTTTTTTCAAGAATCCTTTCTTAGTAGCTTTTTTATACATCAAAGGTGCTCCACCTAAAATTATACCGATAAAAAAGAAACCTGCTTCTATAGGATATTTTGTAATTACATTTTTCACTATATTACTAAATAAAACTATACCTATAATGGCTCCTAATCCTACTTGTACTAATAATTTATATTGATTTTTAAAGTCATTTAAAATATTATTTATAGCATGTATTAGATCATCGTAAATTCCAAGAATTATGGCTATAGTCCCTCCGCTAACGCCTGGAACTATTTGGGATATGCTAATTGCTATTCCTTTTAAAAAATTAGATAAAAACTTCATCTTTCACCTCTTAATTATGTATTTCATAAAATAGTCTTATAAAGTTAATTATAATATAACTAACTTTATTTATTAAAACTACTAGAATTCAAACCATTTAACATAGATTTAACAGATACTTTTTGAATATGTTAAAAAATATCCAATCTTACTATATTTATCTTTATAATTTATTCTACTCTTTTTTTATTTTTTTAATCTTTTTCATTTTTTTCTTGACATAATATTTTTTCTTTGATACTATTTATAAAAATATTATTATTTTCACAGCAATGATAAGAAGAGTAAATTAAATTCCTCTTTTACAGAGAACTCCAGTAGCTGAGAAGGAGTAAAGATGTTTTAATTGAAGCAAGTCTTTGAGCTTCATATCGGAACTTTTAGGGATGGTATGACAGGCGCTCCTGTTATAGAGCTAGAGTATCACTTAGAATTTTAAATTTAAGTCGTACTTGAAGAGGTTAATATGGTAACATGTTAACGAACTGGGGTGGCACCACGAATATATCTCTCGTCCCCAAGGCTAAAAATTAGTCTTGGGGGTGAGAGTTTTTTTATTTTATATAAATTTTATCCAAATATAAATTATCCAAATATAAATTATCCAAATATAAATTATCCAAATATAAATTTTATCCAAATATAAATTATCCAAATATAAATTTAAACTATGTAAATAAATTTAGGTAAATAAATTTATGAATAAAAATAGGTAAATAATTCAAATTTCGTAAATGGAGGGAATTAAATGTGTAATTCAATTAATGAAAATATAAATTCAAATTTTTTGCATAAAATTGTAAATGATGACTTAGATAATAATGCTTACTCAAGAAATATAGCTACTAGATTTCCACCAGAACCTAATGGATATCTTCATATAGGTAGTGCTTATGCTATTAACATTAACTATTCTATAGCTCAAAAATATAATGGAACTTTTAATTTAAGATTTGATGATACAAATCCATTAAAAGAAGACATTGAATACGTTAATTCAATTATTGCCGATATAAATTGGCTAGGTTTTTCACCTAAAGAAAGAATATTTTATGGCTCCGATTATTCTAATACATTTTATGAATGTGCTGTAAAACTTATAAAAAAAGGAAAAGCCTATGTTTGTGATTTAACACCTGATGAGACAAGAGAATATAGAGGAACCTTAACTGAACCTGGAAAAGATAGTCCTTATAGAAATAGATCTATAGAAGAAAATTTAGATTTATTTGAAAGAATGAAAAATGGAGAATTTGAAAACTCAGCAAAAACATTAAGAGCTAAAATAGATATGTCCTCTCCTAACATAAACTTTAGAGACCCTGTAATATATAGAATACTTCATGCATCACACTATAGAACTGAAGATAAATGGTGCATCTATCCAATGTATGATTTTGCACATCCATTACAAGATGCTATTGAAGGTATTACACACTCTTTATGTTCCATGGAATTTAAAGATCATAGACCTTTATACGAATGGTTCTTAAATGAATTAGATTTTTGTGAGCCACCAAAACAAAGAGAATTTGGTAGATTGAACTTAACTGGTGTTGTAACAAGTAAAAGATATTTAAAAGAATTAGTATTTGGCAACTATGTAGATGGATGGGATGATCCTAGGCTCCCTACTATTCAAGGATTAAGACGTAGGGGATTTACTCCTGAAAGCATTAAAGCTTTTGTTAATGAAATAGGCGTATCTAAAAATCAAAGTACCGTTGATATCTCAATGCTTGAACATTGTTTAAGAGAAGATTTAAAACCTAAGGTAGATTCAAAAATGGTTGTTCTTGATCCACTTAAAGTTATTATAACTAATTATCCAGATAACGAAGTAGAAATGTTAGAAATTGAAAATAATGGTCAAAATCCTGATTCAGGTACTAGAAAAGTTCCTTTCTCCAAAGTTATATATATAGAGAAAGAAGATTTTATGGAAACTCCTATTAAAGGATTCCATCGTTTATATCCTGGTAATGAGGTTAGATTAAAAGGTGCTTATTTTGTAAAATGCAATGATGTTATAAAAGATGATAATGATAATATTCTAGAACTTCATTGTACTTACGACGCTGAAACAAAAAGTGGTTCTGGTTTTACTGGAAGAAAGGTTAAAGGTACTATTCACTGGGTATCTGCATCTCATGGTATAAAAGCACAAGTTAATTTATATGATAAGCTTTTATCAGATGAAGGTTTATTAAAAGATTCTTCTAAAGGTTGGGATGAAAAATTAAATCCAAAATCATTATTAATATTTAAAAACTCTATATTAGAGCCATCCTTAAAAGGGGCTCCTAAAGAAAGTAAATTTCAATTCATACGTCATGGATATTTTTGTGTAGATAAAAAACATTCTACTGATGAAAATTTAGTATTTAATAGAATAGTCTCTCTAAAAGATTCTTGGAAAAAGAAAAAATAAATTTTAAATACAATATATAATAAAAAACTATGAAATTACATCTTTAAATATGTAATTTCATAGTTTTTATTATATAAGATTAAAACTGATTACATTTTTTTATTTAAATTATAATTTAAGATTCTTAAAGCTTTCAGTTTGATTTTTAATTCCTCTTTCTGTTGCTAATCTTTCTATACTAGATGCTCCAAAGAACCCAACTATTCCTTTAGTTTTAGAAAGTACATACTCAACATCAGATGCTTCTGCTATCGGACCACCATGACATATAACAAGTATATTTGGATTAATTTTTTTTGCTTCATCATGAATAGTTTGTATTAACTCTACACATTCATCTAATGATTTAGATGTTTTAGCACCTATACTTCCTTTTGTTGTTAATCCCATATGTGCAACAAGTATGTCTGCACCAGCTTCAGCCATTTTTATAGCTTGATCTTTATCAAATACATAAGGAGTTGTAAATAATCCAATTTCATGAGCTTTTCTTATCATTTCAACTTCTAAATCATATCCCATTCCAGTTTCTTCTAAATTTTCTCTAAATGTACCATCAATTAAACCTACTGTAGGAAAATTTTGTACTCCTGCAAATCCTGAATCTTTTAATTCTTTTAAGAATACTTCCATAATTCTGAAAGGATCTGTTCCGCAAACTCCTGCTAATACTGGTGTGTTTTTTACTACTGGTAAAACTTCTTTTCCCATATCCATAACGATTTGATTTGCATCTCCATAGGATAATAAACCTGCAAGAGAACCTCTTCCAGCCATTCTATATCTTCCTGAGTTGTATATTATAATCATATCAACTCCACCAGCTTCAGCGCTTTTAGCTGATATACCTGTTCCAGCTCCAGCACCTAATATTATATTTTCATTTTTTATCTCCTTATTAAGTCTTTCTAAAATAACTTCTCTTGTAAATTTCATTTTATTTTCCTCCTATTTATTCTCCATTAATTTTATTAATTTTTTAGCCATTAATATAGCTATTCTTTCATCATTAATATCCTGTTGAACCTCTATTATCTCTATATTTTTATTGTCTATATTATTTTTTATAGTATCAAACAATACTTGATCTTCTTCTTGTCCATAAAAAGGTTGACCTTCTACATCTATCATAGATATTCCTTTCAATGGCAAAACTATAGCAGTTTTACTATTGGTTTTATTAAGTTTTTCACATATTAGTTTCCCCAACTCTCTACATTCTTCTTTTGTAGTTCTCATTAGTGTTACTGTTGGATTATGTTTATAAAATTTTCTATCTTTAAATTTTTCTGGTACAGTTTCATATGGCCCGAAATTTACCATATCTAACGCTCCTGTAGACACAATTTGAGGAATGCCTCTTTTAACGGATGCTTCTAGTCTATTTGGACCAGCAGATAAAACTCCACCTACTAGTTCATCACATAACTCTGTTGTTGTTATATCTAATACTCCGTCAATAAATCCTCCATCAATAAGATTTTCCATAGCCTGTCCACCAGTTCCTGTAGCATGAAATACTATAACTTCATAACCTTTACTTTCTAAATATTCTCTAGCTTTAGTAACACAAGGAGTTGTTACTCCAAACATTGTTGCTGCTATAAGTTTTTTTTCTTCACTTTTGTCATCTTCAACCTCTTCATTATTTACCATTCCAACTATGGCATTAGCTGCATTTCGTATTATCTTTTTTGATATTGAGTTTAAACCTGATATATCTACCACAGAATGCATCATTATTAAGTCTGAAACTCCTACATAAGGTCTAGTATCTCCAGATGCCAATGTAGATACCATAATTTTAGGCACACCTATTGGCAACGTTCTCATGCATGGTGTTGCAAGTGCTGTTCCACCAGAACCTCCAAGACTTATTATTCCACTAATTTCACCTTTATCATAAAGTTCCTTAACTACTTTAACTGCACCTTTCGACATAATTTCTACAGCATATCCTCTATCTTTTTTTTCTTGTAACATTTTAATGCTTTCATTAACAGATTTTGCTATATCTTCATTCTTAATGTCTGCTTCAATGCTTGGATCAAAAATTCCTACATCTATAACTAATGTTTCTAACCCTTGTCTTTCTATAATATTCTTTAAATATGAATATTCTTCCCCCTTTGAGTCTAAGGTACCTATAATTGCTATTTTTTTCAATTTCAATTCCCCCATTTTAAATTTATCTATTATGTTGCTTATTTTTTTAATATAATATATAAGTAATAAATATATATTTTTAATTTTTGTAATATTTAATGTAGTTTTTGTAATTTTCCAATTGTTCGTTTTGTATATTTTAACATATTCATTTAAAATATAAAACATTATTATTTAAATAAATTAATATATGCTATTTTCCCATGTAAAATTTAACATATTTTGAAATAAATTTTATCAAAGTAAATAAAAAATTAAAACTGCATAAAAATATACAAACAAATTCTTTTATTTTTAACTAATCTAATTTTATAGGAAAACAAACTCCCATTTAAATTTTTTCAATAACTTTAAAATACTTTTATGCAAAATGTAGTGTTGAATTTTAAGAATTTCCGAGCATGTCTCACTATTTTGGGTATACAAGTTTTGGAACGAGTAATTTTAAAAGTCAATTTGGAACCCTATAGAATTTATTTTAAAATAAAAGAGACTGTTTTAAAATAGAATTTTAAATCTACTTTAAAACAGTCTCTCTAAGTTGTCAAAATAATATTCTAATTTATATACTATAATAAATAATCTAAACCACTTTGTTTTAAAATCCCCTCTATTGCTAAATTTAATTTTAATGGTGTTTCGCAACGTATTTCCTTATTTATTGAAATATTTTCATTAACATATCCTAAAAAGTATTTATTGTAATCTCTAACATTAGATATATATTTTAATCTTACTTCTGTTACAAGCATATCCATATCACCTAGTAATTGAATACGTTTAATATCAGATGCCTGTCTAACATTTGTAACTGTATGCCTTTTTCCATCTGTATCAATTATTGATATATATAAAATATTATCTCCCATTATATTTACAACTTTATTTTCCATAATAATACCCCCTAAATAATTTCTTTTAAATCATTAATATTAATTCTATAATTAAAATTTATTATAAATTTATATTTTTAATACCTATACAATTTTAAATTGTCATAATTATCACAATCATCTTTATATTTATAATATTATTTCACAGCTATATTGTCAATATGTTTTCCTATGAAATTTATAGATTTAATAATTTTTTTTTATATAAATACCTTTTTAAAAACAAATTTCAACAAAATTTTATTAATAAAACTCTGTAAAATTTGTTTTAAGTTTAACAATAATTATAATAAAATAATTTTAAATTATTTATGCTTATACATAAAAAAGCTATCGCTCTGTTAACTTTTATTTATTAACATTGCAACAGCTTTCTTATAATATTTATTGTTTTTCTACACTATTATTTTTTATAAATACTGATACGCACAAACATACTATCATAATAAATATAATCATAAAATATATGCTATGTATTCCACTATAAAAAGCATTTCTAATTTGATCATTAGTGGCCTCAGAATTATATATATTCTCAGAATTAATGCCATTCATACCTAATCCACCAAAATATTTTGCTATGCTAGAATTTATTATTCCTCCAAAAATACTTACACCTATTGTCTGTCCTAATGTTCTTATAAGTGCATTAACAGAAGTAGCTGCTCCTCTTTTTTCATACCCTACTGCTGATTGTACTGTAATTGTAAGTGTTGTAAAAACACCACCAAATCCAAAACCCATTATTACAATTGCTCCTATAAGTAGTACTATTGGAGTTGAAACACCTACTAATTTAAGTATAACTGATCCTATAGTTAATAACATTATAGCTACAATTACTACTATTTTTTCTCCATATTTGGATAGAGTTTTAGAAAGTATAAATGAGCTTAAAAGCCATGCTATAGACATTGGTGCCATTGTTACTCCTGCAATTGTTGGTGTATAGCCTAATACATTTTGCGTATATAATGGAGTATATGCCTCAATGGCCATAAGAGCGCCGGATGCTAGAAAGCAAATCAAGTTTGCAATAATTGTATTTCGTGTAAAAATATCAAATGGTACTATTGGTTCTAAAGATTTCTTTTCTGTAAAATAGAATAAAACTAAAGATATAATAGCTATTACAAAAAGTACAATTCTAAATTTAATAATACCAATGAATACACCTAGTAATACTGATATTATAGACGTTGTTAAAAAAACAATGCCTATGTAATCTATTTTAGCATCAGTTTTCACTACTTTTTCTTCAAAATTTCTATGTAACAAAATTATAGATGCTATTCCAAAAGGAACATTTATAAAGAATATCCAATGCCAAGATAAATAGTCTATAAGGAATCCACCTAAAAATGGACCTATTAAACTTGCAATTCCCCAAACAGTACTTAACCAACCTTGTATTTTTGCTCTTTCTGAAATATCAAATATATCTCCAATTATTGTATAAGTTATTGTTAATATTGATCCTGCACCAATTCCTTGAATTGCACGAAACATTATTAACTGGGTCATAGATTGTGATATACCGCAAAATGAACTACCAATTATAAAAATTATAGTACCTAATGTCAGCATTTTCTTTCTTCCATATAAATCTGAAAGTTTACCATATATAGGTGTAGAAACTGCTGAAGTCAAAAGATAAGCTGAAAATACCCAACTTATAAGATTATAACCTTGAAGATCCTTTGCTATGGTAGACATTGCTGTACTAACAACTGTTCCTTCAAATGCAGCTAAAAACATAACCATCATTATAGCTATTACAACATTTCTCTTATTGTTTCTCATATACTCTGGTAATTTATATACCATTTTCACCTCTCTTATTTTAAAGTTAACTTTCTAACTACTATATAATACTAGTATTTTTTGTTAAGTTCAAACTTTTCAATAATTAAAATTTTCTAATTTTTATCTTTTTAATTTATCTTTTTAATTTATCTTTTTAGTTTTTATATTTTCAAATCAATTAAAATATTTTATAAATTAGCTTAAAAACTTTTAGTATTATAATTTTCAATTTTAGTATGGGTTACATTGAACAAATAAATTAGCTAAACTATAGTTTATAAAATCAGGTGTTACGTAAGCATTATTACCAAATAGTAATGCTTTATCATTAGCAAATCTATTTAGCATAAGTACAATATAAAAATTAATTGGACTTATCTGTATAGTTCCAGTATATAATGATAAAATAGCATTAGAATTTGAAATTACATATGTTAATGATGGTATAAACTGATCAAATATATTTTCATAGTTATTCTCTATTATTGCTTTAATAAATTTATCTATTTCATTATTATCATGTATTTTAATATCTTTATCATAATTTCTTTTACCTGATTGTATTTCATTTATAAACATACCTATAAAAAAATCATATATAGATATCTGAATATTAGCATTTTCTTGAAATGAATATGTTGATACATCTTTAGGCACATAATTTGAGTTTTGAGTTGATAAGGAATTATACGTTAGAAAAAAAAATACTCTATTATAGTTTATATAAAGCAATTTTCCATCTTTTATCAAAGGGTTATAACTACCTAAAAAACTTGCACAGGGTGGCAACTTAGCATCTGCAAAAATATTGCAATCAAATCCACATCCATTCATATAAATACCTCCTTTGAATATAATTTTAAAAATCATATATATTTATTACCGATAATGTATAATATTATTAGTATATGATAAATAGGAGGCAATAAATGAATAGCTATTTTATTTTAGGTTTAATTATTGAATTAATAAATATTGCCTGTGCTCTTTCATTAGTTTTTATTGAACGAAGAGAACCTGAAACTACTTGGGCATGGTTATTAATTTTAATTGTACTTCCAGGTTTAGGATTTTTAATATATTTAGCTCTAGGTCAAAATTTAAGTAGAGAAAAAATATTTAAAGAAAAGACTGCTATTGATGTACATAAATCCAAAAATTTAACAGAAGAATTTAATATATCACTTCATAGAAATACTCCAGCTAAAAATTATACTGATTTAGTAAAAATGAATTATAATAATTCTGGTGCTGAGTTTACAAGATATAATTGTGTAAAAACATTTATTAGTGGAGAAGATAAGTTTTCAAATTTACTTGAAGATATTAAAAAAGCAGAAAAATTTATTCACATTGAATATTATATATTTAGAATGGATGGATTAGGACGTGAATTAATATCCCTTCTAAATAAAAAGGTTGATGACGGCGTTGAAGTTAGACTTTTAGTTGATGGAATGGGTTCTAGAGGGCTTCGTGGTAAAAATGAAGATTATATCAAAAGCCTTGGTATAAAATTTGCAATCTTTTTTCCAGGTTTAACAAAGCTAGTAAATCTACGTATAAATTATAGAAATCATAGAAAAATAGTAGTAATAGATGGGCAGATAGGCTATGTCGGTGGTTTTAATGTTGGTGATGAGTATATAAATAAAGGAACACAATTTAATTTTTGGCGTGACACCCACCTAAGAATTCAAGGTGATGCTGTAAAAGAATTAAATAAGCGTTTTGCTTTAGATTGGGACTACGCTGCTAATGATAGCATATCTCAAAGTGAAAAATATTTCCCTTCAACAATAAATGATGGTAATGTTGGTGTTCAAATCGTATCTTCCGGCCCAGACCATATTGATGAGTATATAAAATATAATTATCTTAAAATAATAACTAATGCTAAGAAGTATATATATATTCAAACTCCTTATTTAGTTTTAGATCGACCTATGATAGAAGCTTTAAAAATTTCTGCTTTATCTGGAGTTGATATAAGAATTATTGTTCCTGGAAGCCCAGATCACTTCTTTATGGAGTGGGCATTAAGCGCTAATATTGGTAATCTGATTGAATGTGGAATTAAATTTTATAGGTATCAAAATGGATTTATTCATTCTAAAACTATTGTTGCTGATGATTCTGTTTGCAGTGTAGGTACTGCTAACCTTGATATTAGAAGTTTTAAACTTAATTTTGAGATTAATGCTATAATATACGATGATATAATATCTATGCAACATAAAGATATATTTATATCTGACCAAAAAAAATGCCAATTTTTAACTATAGAAAAATATAATAATAGAAGTACTTGGTATAAAATATGTGAATCAATAATTCGATTGATTTCACCTATTTTATAACTTTAAATGGACTTTTTTATATAAAAGTCCATTTTTTTATATTTATTTACTAATAAATATATTATTTTTTACAATATCCTAGTTTTTTTTATATATTTTACTTATAATAGAATAAAAAGTATTTTATTGTTTGTAAATATCAACAGAAAAAGAAAAGTAAGTTTTTCCCATATATTTTGTAAAAATATATATTTAATAATTTAATATTCTTAAATATATTATTAAGAAATATTTTTTAATATATGAGATAAAATAGAAATTTAATTTATCATTTTTGTAATTAAAACCTAAAGTAGTGTTTTTAGGTTAAATATAAATTTATTTTTATAGAAGCATTTTCACTATAAAGTTACAATACTATATTTTTACTTATACCTTACATATTATAAGTTTTAAATATACACAAGAGTGATTATATGCTCAACAATGAAGACAAGATTATAAATTCTTACTTTTACTTTTTTAATATATTTATTTGGGGGGAAATTCTTATGAAAAAAAAATTTTTAATAATTTTACTTATTCTTCTTATAATATCAGCAAGTACTGTTGGCTTTTATTTATTAAAGAAGAATATGGGTTCAAAGGGTAATGACAAAAAAATAGAGTTATATACAATACCTGCATCAGAAAAAGTATATGTTAATGGTGTTATAACTCCTAGTGAAAGCGAAGATATATTTTTAGATCCTACTAAAGGAACTGTAAATGAAGTAGCAGTAGAAAATAATCAAGCAGTAACAAAAGATGAACTTCTGTTCACTTATAAAAATGATGCTGTATCAGATCAAATTTATGAATTAAATAGCCAAGTATCATCTACAAAAAAACAAATTGAACAATTAGAAAAAGAAAAAAGTAATTTGAAGACACAACTAGGTGGAGCAGCTCCATTAGATGGAGTTACTTCTCAACTTGAACCATTAAAGGCTCAACTATCTTCTCTACAAGATCAAGTTAGTCATTTAAAGAATAAAGAATATACTAATGTAAATTCTCCTATTGATGGAAATGTAATATTACATGATTCAAAAGAGGCAACTTCACCTTATATGACTATAGAAACTACTGACCTTTATGTAAAAGGTAATATAAGTGAAAAAGAACTACCTAAATTAAAAGAAAAGCAAACTGCTAATATATTAGTTCTTCCAACAAATCAAACCTTAAAAGGAAAGGTATCTTCTGTTGGAAATAGACCAATTTCATCTCAAGCAGTTTCATTGAATGGAGCAGGTGCAGCTGGAGGTTCTTCAGATATTTCTCATTATGGAGTAAATATTTCACTAGATTCTCAGACTGGATTAACTAATGGATTTCACGTTCAAGCTACTATTAACTTAACTGATCCTACTATAAAAATACCTAAAACTGCTGTTTTAGGACAAAAAGATAATTATTATGTATTTAAATCTGTAAATAATAAAACTGTTAAACAAAAAATAAAATATTCTAAAGAAAGTGAAGGAAATGTTATAATAACTGAAGGTCTTAAGGAAAATGATGTTATTATAAAGAAACCATCTCCAGAGATGAAAGAGGGTATTGTAGTTGAATAATATTATTGAATTAAAAAATATTAATAAATACTACAAAATGAAAACTTTAAATCTTCATGCTCTAAAATCTATAAATATTGGTATTAAGCAAGGAGATTTTTTAATGATAATGGGTAAATCCGGTAGCGGTAAAACTACCCTTATGAATATTTTAGGTTTTTTAGACAGTTTTGATAATGGTAAATATATTTTTAATGGAAAAGATGTTACAGGTTTAAATGAAAATGAAAAATCTGAGTTAAGAAATGAGTATATTGGTTTCATATTTCAACAATTTCATCTTATAGATTCATTGACTATTGGACAAAATGTTGAATTGCCATTACTTTACAAAGGAGATATTCCTGCTAAAGAGAGAAACTTATTAGTTGATAAATACTTAAATTTAGTTGGATTATTAGATAAGAAAAATAGAAAACCATCAGAATTATCTGGTGGACAGCAACAACGTATTGCTATTGCTAGAGCTTTAATTAATAATCCTTATGTGATTTTTGCTGATGAACCAACTGGTGCTTTAGATAGTTCTACAGGAACGGACATTATGGAACTTTTAACAGCCCTTAACAAGGAAAATAAAACAATAATTATGGTTACTCATGATGAAGACCTAAAAAAATATGCCAATAAAGTAATTCATATAAAAGATGGAGTAATCGAAAAGGTGGAATAGATATGTCTATAATTAACTTAATAAAAACTTCTATTTACAGTTTAAAATCTCATAAATTAAGAGTATTCCTAACAATGATTGGCATAATTATTGGTATAAGCTCAGTAGTAACTATTTTATCTATTGGTGATGGGTTAAAAGCCCATGTTAATAAATCAGTAGAAAGTAGTAATACTAATAAAATAAATGTATATTTTCACTCTAATAATACTGATGTAGATATAAACTTAATAGAGCCTTTTACTAGTTCTGATATAACTTCTCTTCAAAAAATTGAAGGTGTTCAAAAAGTTGAAGTAAGTAAAGGCGTTGCCGTTGGATTTGATTTTACAACTTCTCAAGCAAAGTATTTTGATAAAAATGTAATGATTTTTTTAGATAGTTATCAAGATAAAACTTTAGATATTGAATACGGCCGTAAATTCAACCCTGAAGAGGATAATAAAAGACAAATAGTTCTTGATAGTGAAATTGCTAAGGAACTATTTAAAGATCCTAAGGATTCAATTGGTAAAGGATTAACTATTAATGATCTAACCTATGAAATTATAGGTGTTTTAAAACCTGCAGGTAGTTTTTCTTTTACTAATGGTATAAGTTATATATCCAAAAACTTTAAAGATAGTGTTAATACCAGTGAAAATATAAATACTCTTGATGTTTATGTTAAACCTAACTATGATAAAACAGAAGTTTTCTCAGAAGTACAAAGCAATTTAGCTCAAAGCCATGCTACACTAGATGGAGAATACAAAATGGAAGATCCAGAAGCTATAACTAAAACCTTTGAAGAAATCATTGGTGGATTAACAACATTTGTAGCTTTAGTCTCTGGTATATCTTTGTTTGTTGGTGGTATAGGAGTTATGAATATAATGTATGTTTCTGTATCTGAAAGGAAACGAGAGATTGGAATAAGAAGAGCTATTGGTGCAAAGCCAAAATCTATACTACTTCAATTTCTTTTTGAATCAGTCTTAGTTACCTGTACTGGTGGTCTACTTGGTATTTTCTTTGGATTTTTATTTTCAAAAATTGTAGGAGCCTTTCTACCATTCCCACCAGTATTAACATTAAAAAGCTTTGTAGGTTCTACAATTACTTCTGTTCTTGTAGGTATAATTTTTGGTATAATACCAGCATATAATGCTTCAAAATTAGACCCTATTAAAGCAATTTATAAATAACAAAAAAAGCTATAAGTTTTTAAAACTTATAGCTTTTTTTATTATGCTTGTATATTGTTATTTTTATTTCCGAATCCAAAAATAGCTCTTTTCTTATATATGAAAAATCCCATTAATAGTGGAAATATTAATCCTACTAATGTCCATATAATATTTTCAGGACTCATTATTATATTATATATTAATGAAACAATCTCTATTGTTCCATATATATATACTCCTAATGACTTTTTCCTTAAAATTAAAACAATTGATACTACCAATATTAAGGACATTACTAAAGATATTGCTATTGTCATAGGATCTAATACTGCTCCTTCAATGCCTGCTGAAAATTGTTGTATTTTGTCTTTAAACAAGATTTGAAATACACACCCTAAAACAGCAAATGCACTTCCTATTAATGTAAGAACAGACATTGTTATTATACCTGCCCCAAGTTTCATATCATTTACATTATTATTTTCCATGGTCTTCCCCCTCAATTTTAATTGTAATTTAATAACCTATATACATTATAATTACATTTGGTTAATAATATGTCAATAAAAATAAGCAAATTTATTAAAAAAAATTCAAAATAGACTACTTATTACTATATAAGTAGTCTATTTTTCGCAAATAAATTTAGTTAAATTAAATTTTCAATAGATTTATTTTTAATTTTTATATACCTACATTTTTTTATAAAAAATCCTATTTATAACATATGATTGCTGTTCCTTAGTTAATTTTATAAAGTTTACAGTATAGCCATATACCCTTATTGTTAATTGAAGATACAACTCTGGATCATTCATAACATCTAATAACGTTTCCCTATTAAATACATCAACATTCAGATGATGAGCATTTTGAGAGAAATCTTTATACATCATAACACTTAAAGTGGTTATTCTTTCACTTTCTGATTTACCAAGTACATCTGGAATTATAGAAAATGTATTAAATATACCATCTTATGAGTCAGCATATGGTAATTTAGTAACTGAATTTAATGAAGCTAATGAACCACTATTGTCTCTTCCATGCATTGGGTTAGCTATCTTTTTTCATTTGTTAACTTTTCAATTATTATTCCTATTCTATTATTGCAATAAAAACTTCATAAAAATATTTCTATTTTTCTCTAATATTCTTAAATAATTTATACTAATAAACAAAGAACCATAAAATTAAATTTTACATTTAATTTTATGGTTCTTTGTTTATTTCAAAATTTAATAATGATATAAATTTATAGTTATCATTTTTCATAACAATACTATATTTATCTATAATCTTCTATTATATGTTTTATTCTATAGGAACATCTTCCACCTTTACATATTCCACTTCTTGCTCCAGTTCTAGCTTTAACATCTTCTAAATTGGAAGCTCCATTTTTAACAGCTTCTATAATATCTTCTTCCGTTATGTAATTACACAAACAAACTATATTTTCTTTACTCATAAAAAAACCCCTTTTTAAAATTTTTTATATTTATTTACTATATAATTAACCCTTTATTTTATATTATTACTGTTAATTGATGTTTAAATACATATTACTATAATAATAAAAATTTTAATTTAATTCTAGTTATTTTTATAATATTTTTTATTTTCTTATTATTTTAAAAATTGAATCTTTTTTTGCAATTTCTTACTTTAATATTGTAGACAGTTCTAGCTATAACATTTAAAATGAATATAGAGACAAAATGAGTCTACAAAATATATTATCTTGAGGTGAATTATGAATAAAATAAATATAAAGCCAGTAAAAAATAAAAAAGCATATTTTCAAATAATTGAAACATTCATTAATTTAATAATTAGTAATCAACTTGAATATGGAGAAAGATTATATAATGAATCAGAACTAATGGAAATTCTAAATGTAAGTCGTCCAACTTTACGTGAAGCATTAAGAGTTATGGAGTTTTTAGGAATTGTAATTGTATCACCTAGAAAAGGAATTGCAATTAGTGATCCTAAAAATAATAATTATTACTTGCCATTAACATATATTCTAGCTTTTGAAAAAACAAGTAATACAGATCTTTTTGAACTTAGAATGGCTATTGAATTAGAAATGGTTGGACTAGCTAGCCAAAGAGCCACAGAAGAAGATTTTGCTAAACTAAAAAAAATTTCTGATGACCTAATCAATCTTGACAGAGGTGATATTAAAAACTTTACTAGACTGGACCAGCTATTTCATATAACAATTTTGAACTGTGCTAAAAATGAGTTATGCTCTAAACTAATGAATACTCTTAATACACTTATATATGAGCAATTAGAACAAATACATATGGCTTTAACTAATAATGATAGAAATAACACTATAGAAAAGCATCATGCTATATATGAAGCTCTTATAATTAGAAATGAAGATTTAGCTAGAAAAGCTATGCGCGATCATCTTAATCATGCCTATAGTGTAACTAAAGAGCTTCCTAGTGTTTTCCATACTGCGCTCTTAGGAAATTAATACTTAAATAAATTTAATATAAGCTTAATAAAAACTAACTTGATATATTCTTCCTTCTAAAGGAAATAAAGTGAAGTATTGCTACTTCACTTTATTTCCCTATATTATATTTAACGTTTAAAATTTCTATTTGTTTTTATAGGTTATCAAAATACCATATTAATTTATGTATTTTAATTTTTACATACATATAGAATGGAATTTATACTGAAAAACATTTTATTATTTATTAATAAATTAAAATTTATTTCTACATATATTTATTGAAGAAGTATTTTATATATAGGAATTATAAATAAACTCAATACAGTAGATATTGTAATCATAATAGCTGCATATTGATAATCTGCATCATATGATTTTGATACTATTGCTGTATTAGTCATTACTGGCATTGCTGCTTGTATAATGAATACTTTTGCCATAAGACTTTGCAATGGGAAAAATTTACACAAACCTACTACTAGTAAAGGTGAAATTATAAACCTTCCTAATAAAACTCCCCATACATCTTTATCAAAACGTATTCCTTTTAAGTTTATATAAAACATTGTATTACCTATAAATAACATTGATAAAGGTGTAGTTAAATTACCTAAATATTTACAAGTATCCATTACAAATTTAGGCACAGGAACTGCTAACATAATTAATATTATAGCCACTATAAACCCCATTAAAGGTGGTGAGAATATTCTTTTTAGAGTATTCATTGATAAAAATCCTTGCGCCTCTCCACCACCATCTTTACTTATTTCAAAAACACCTATAGTCCAAAAGAAAGTCGTGTTAGCTATATAATATAATAAAACATAAGGTACACTTTCTGAACCAAATAAAGCTAAATTAACCGGCAATCCTATAAATATAGTATTAGATACAAAGAACATAGATAAAAATGTTCCTCTTCTTTTAGGCGTAATATTAAATACTTTTATAAATATCTTACCTATCAGATAAGTAAGAGCTATAGAAAGAAATGGTACTATTAAACCTTTTCCTAAACTTAAAAGCTTTGCTCTATCAAAGTCCGACATAAGATTATTAATCATCAAAGCTGGTAACGATACATTTATAACAACTTTTGAAAATAATTTTGCTCCTGCTTTATCTATCCATTCTTTTTTTGTCAAAATATATCCAATAGCTATCATTATAATAATGCTAAATATACTGCCAAAAGCAGTTAAAAGTTCCATAACAATCCCCCTTAGTAACTTACTTGGAATTATGCCGCAATTAAAATTTTATTTTTTCAAATTATAAAATACAATTTTTATTACTTATGTCATTAATAATTTAAAATATTTCTATACTCTAATACGGCTTCCTTATATAAGTGCTTCTTATGTCTAAATAATATAAATTAAAATTAATATTTTACTTTTATTCCCCGTTTAATTTAGACATAAGAATCACCTAATTTAGTCATAATTAATTATTTCCCGTCTACAATTTTTGTAGCAATAATATCTGAGTCAAGACCTAATATATTTTTAATAAGTACTTGATTAATTTTCACAGGTGCCTCAACTTCTTTATTTTTAATTTCTGACATAACGTCAAATATTTTATCTTTTGGAATTGCTTTTGTTGTTCTTACACTGACAAGTTGTGCTTCACCATTATTTACTTTAATTAATGATGCAATTGTTCTTTTTGGATCTTTTATTTCTTGTGTAACATAAGCCTCTCCTCTTTTACATAAAGCCCCGCTTACATTTTTTATATCTTTTCCTTCTAAATCTACACATAATTCACATCCGTTAGGACAAATTATGCAGGTCATTTCTTTTTTCATTATATTGCCACCACCTTAATATCTTCTTTACCAACAATTTCTTCTTTTTTTAGTGTTATGTGTATCATCTCAGCTGGATTTAATTTTTTAAGTTTTTTAACTTTAATAACGTTTTCACCTTGTTTAATTTCTATTGCTCCATCTCTTGAAGGTCTGCTTACTCTTAAAGAGATTTCTACATCCTTCTCACCACTTATTCTTTGTGGAACTACATTATTAATAGTTATATCACCTTTTATTGAAATTTTACTTTCTTTTTCTTTTTCATCTATTATATATTTTGATGCTGATTCTGCTAATTTTTCACCTTCATTAGATACAAAGTCGACTAAGTCGTGTACATGAAGTACATTGCCTGCAGCATAAATTCCTTCAACATTGGTTTGTAAATTTTCATCTACAATTGGTCCTTTTGTTCTTTCATCAAGCTCTACCCCAGCTTTAAGAGATAACTCATTTTCCGGAATAAGGCCAACTGATAATATTAATGTATCACATTCATATTCCTTTTCTGAACCTTTTATAACTTGTCCTTTTTCATCTACTTTGCTTACAGTTACTGCCTTTAATCTTTCTTTTCCTTTTATATTTGTCACTGTATGACTTAAATATAATGGAATGTCATAATCATTTAAGCATTGTTGTATGTTTCTTGGAAGACCACTAGGATATGGCAATTTTTCTATTACTGCAAGTACATTTGCCCCTTCCAAAGTAAGTCTTCTTGCCATTATAAGTCCTATATCTCCAGAACCTAATATTACTACTTTCTTTCCTACCATAATATTTTTTAAATTCATATAACTTTGTGCTACCCCTGCTGTAAATACACCTGCTGGTCTTGTTCCTGGTATACTGATTGCTCCTCTTGTTCTTTCTCTGCAACCCATTGATAGAATAACTACTTTAGCTTTATATTTTTTTAATCCATTTCTTGTAGCTGCTACAACTTCCTTATTATTAGTAAGATTTATTACAGTAGCTTCTGTTTCTATTTCTATATTTGCTTTTTCTACTAATTCTACAAATCTATTTGCATATTCTGGTCCACTAAGTGCTTCATTAAATCTTACAAGTCCAAAACCATCATGGATACATTGTCTTAATATTCCACCAGGTCTTTTTTCCCTTTCTAGTATTAATATATCTTCTACACCTTTTTCTTTTAGTTTTAAAGCTGCGGCAAGTCCTGCTGGTCCTGCTCCAATGATAATTGCATCTTTTAATATTGCTTCCATTATCTCACCTTCCTTAAAAACATTTGTCCATTATCTCTTGAATAAGTTACTTCATTTACATTTTTGTTTTTTTCTCTCATAATAATTTCTGCAATTCTAGTTTGACAATAACCGCCTTGACATCTTCCCATCATAGCTCTTGTTCTATATTTAATTCCAGTTACTGTTTCTACTCCTAGTGGATTTTTAACAGCTTGCATTATTTCTGCTTTAGTAACTGTTTCACATCTACAAATAATTTCACCATAATCTGGATTTTCCTTTATAAGCTCAGCTTGTTTTTCTTCACATTGCTCTGAAAATCTTACTATTCCTTTTCTTATAGGATTGAAATCTTTATTTTCCTTTAAAGCCTCTTTATTTTTTATTTTTTCAACTACACATCTTGCAATAGGTACCGCAGAAGTTAAACCTGGAGATTCAATTCCTACTAAATTAATTACATTTGGTATTTCTTCTCTCTCTTCAATTACAAAATCTGCATATCCACCTTTTTCTTTACTAACTAATTTTGGTCTAATACCTGAGAAATTTCTAATAAAATGTTCTCTTTTTATTTGTGGTAATATCTTTTTCCCTTCTCTTACAAGCATGTCCATAACTTCTTCAGTTGCCGAATAGTTATCGTTTTCATCAATGTACTGAGCACTTGGTCCAATAAATACATTACCATGAATTGAAGGAGTAAGATGTATTCCAAGTCCACCTTCCTTCTTATTTGGAACTGGATACGCTGGTATTTCTAAATACTTTCCAGCTTTTTGATCTAAAATAAAGTATTCTCCTCTACATGGATATATTGTATAATCTGTAACACCAACCATTCTAGCTACTTTATCTGAATTTAATCCAGCACTATTAATTACCCATTTACTATAGTATGTTTCTTTACTTGTTGTAATTTCATAACATTCTTCTTTTCTTTCTATATTAGTTACTTCTCTTCCTAGATAAAAATCTACACCATTTTCACATGCATTTTCCGCTAATGCAATAGTATATATAAATGGATCTAGGATTCCTGTCATTGGAGAATATAACGCTGCTTTCCCCTCTACATTTGGTGCTAATTCTTTAATTCTTTTTTCAGAGACAATCTCTAATCCTGGCACACCATTTTTGTCTCCTTTTTCTTTTAATTCTTTTAATACCTCTATATCTTCGTCTGTAAAACCAGTTACTAATTTACCAGTTCTTTTAAAAGGTATGTTAAGTTCTTTTGCCACTTTATCAAATCCTAAATTACCTTCTACACAAAATTTTGCCATAAGTGATCCCGGTCTATTGTTAAAACCAGCATGAAGAACTCCACTGTTTCTACCACTTGTTTCACATACCACATCTAATTCTTTTTCTAATACTCCTACCTTTAATTCATACCTTGAAAGTTCTCTTGCAATTGCACTGCCAACTACTCCTGATCCAATAACCATCACATCATATTGTTTTTTTGTCACTTTCATCACCTCTTCCTATAGCCTTGAAACTTTATCATGCTATATATCTTAAAATTTATATAGCTTAAACCTAGAAAACTAGATTCAAATTTGTTTCACTATATGTTCCCTCAAAATTAAAAATTAAGTTTAATTAGTATACTGAATTAACTTAATTTAATTTTAATCATTTCCGAATATTTTGTCAATTAAAATTCAAAATATTTAATCAATTTTCTTTTTTTATATAGTTTTATATACAATATAATTTATTTTTCTATTTTAATTGACAAAAAAAACCTTAGGTATCTTATCTATTCCTAAAGGTTTTAGATTTATAATAAACTTTTGTATTTAACTTATTTATGATTTTATTACAATAAATGTATTTCAAATATAGGTTCCAAGTTGATTTTTTTCCATCTCAAAACTTTAATAACCAAAATAGTGAGACATTCCTTAAATCACTTAGAACCCAACACTGTATCTTGCTTAAAAATATTTTAAGGTTATTAAATAAATTTGAACTTGTTTCTCTATACATATAAATTAAAGTGATTTTTTAGATTTTTCCTCCCACTTATTTATTTTTTTTAAGTATAAATTTCTTATAAAATTATTATCTAAATTTCCATCACTTACATGACTTATCAAAGAACTAGCCACTATAATAACATCTAAACATTCTTCAATAACATCTTCTCTACCTTTTTTCTTATATCCACATCCACAAACATTACAATAGCTTAAAATTGCCTCTGACACCTCTCCAACTTCTTCTGAAAGTTTAAGTGCTCTTTCTACTAAAGTTTTCTTATCTAGTTTCGTAAGTTCTTCTATCTTTTCAAAGTTCAAGTTTATTGTTTTTTCCATAATAACCTCCCATTAAAGTAATAATTGTGATTTAATTTTAACATAAAATCAAATCACAATTATTTGTATTTACTATAGACCACACACTACTTATACATAAAAAGGCTAATGCAAAACTAACTTTCATTAATTAGTTTTGCACTAGCTCCTTTTTTAACTATATAATCTTATCTTGTATTTCTTAATTTATTTTTTTTATTATTTTTTAATTCACATTTACTTTTAAATATTAAATTATTTTTTTGTTTTTTTAGTTCTTTTCCTTTTGTATTATTATATTCTAATTCTTTTTGAAGCTTTTTATAACTTTTAAATCGACTTTCATCTAAAGTCCCATTTTCTATAGCCTCTCTAATTGCACATTTAGGTTCATTCTTATGAGTACAATTTGAAAATTTACACATTGCAATTAGTTCTTCTATATCGCTAAAAGATCTATTTAAATCTGCTGCCACTACTCCAAGTTCTCTCATACCAGGAGTATCTATTATTATTCCTCCATTTGGTATTATTAACATTTGTCTATATGTTGTAGTGTGTTTTCCTCTATCATTTTCATCAACTTCGTTAGTTTTTAATTCATCAATTCCTATAATTTTATTTATAAGTGTGGATTTACCTACCCCTGATGAACCTATAAAAGCTATTGTTTTACCATTTTCAACATAAGATTTTATAGTTTTATACCCTTCTTCATTAATGCTAGTTGTAACTAATATATCACATTGATTAACTACTGATTTAACTTGCATAATTTTATTAACTAAGTCATCACACAAATCAGACTTAGTTAATACAATAACAGGCTCTGCACCACTATTCCATGCAGTAACTACATATCTTTCTAATTTTCTAAGGTTAAAATCATTGTTTAATGCCATACAAATAAATATTTTATCTATGTTGGCCGCTACTATTTGTGCATCGTATGATGTTCCAGCTATTTTTCTTTCAAAATAACTTTTTCTTTTTAATACATGATGTATTATTCCATTTCCACAGCTATCATTTTTCCTATCTACTAGAACCCAATCTCCTACTACTGGATAATCAGCATTGTCAAAGGATGAATAGGAAAATTTTCCGGAAACTTTCGCCTTAATTTCACCGTCCTCAGTAATAACTTTATATAAATTCTTATGCTGAACAGAAACTCTTCCAATATATAAATTTTTATCATATGTTTTAGCTTCACTTATATATTTTTCATTTAATCCTATATCTTTTAAACTTACAATATTCATTTTTTATCCTCCATAATATAGGAGGTATAATCTTATTAATCAGACATATCCTCCCCTTTAATTAAAACTTTTAAATTTAAGTTGTTCACTCTTTTCATCATAAACATCACGTCCTTTCAACAAGATTTAATTTTTTATTTATAAAGTATATTTTTAAATAGCAATTCATTTTGTATAAAAATATTTTAAAGTTATTAAATAAAATTAAATTTTAGTTTGCTTCTCTATATTAATAATATTCTTTTATAAATATTTTGTATATATTATTCATATATTCAATAAATTAACTTTTTGAAAACAATAAATTCTATTAAAAAGTACACACTTTATACTATTAAGCGATAGGTTTTTAAGACAATTTCAAGATTAACATTATATTAATAATTGACAACTTATTTTAGGTAAAATTTAATAGTAATTTATTCTGAGTTATAATAAGTATTATTTTTTATTTACTTTTAAATATACCTTTCACCTTTAACACTATAAACTGGTTTAGTTTCATATGCCCTATATATAACTTTGCCATCAAACTCTAGCATATCTCTTGCTCTATCTTTTAAATTTTCTTTTTCTATGATTTGTAAAACATTTTCTTTTTTAAACCAACCTACTTCTATGCTTTCATCACTTGTATGTAAATCTCCTCCTACATACCTACCAATAAAATTTAATATAACCTTTGTAGGAGTGTAACTTACACCATCCCATCCCATATAACTTTGAACATTTGAATATACACCAACTAAACTTTCAATATTTGTAATAGCACCTGACTCTTCTTCTATTTCTCTTTTTAGAGCCTCTATCAAATCCTCGCCATTTTCAACTTGTCCACCTGGGAATTCCCATCCGCCCCTTGGATTTTTTACTAAAAGTATTTTTTCATCATCATTAGTTATTAGTCCAGCAACAGCAACAATATGTGTTGGAAAGTTCATTTCATAATCCTCCATATTTTATTCATTTTACATTATTATACACATATTTATCCACTTTTTTTGTAGAAATTTGTACTCTCTATTACAACTTTTATTATTCTTTATATAAAATTTTTTTATTTTTTACATTTTACTTAATATCTTAATTATATTCTAAACAGCATAAAAAATAACTAGAAAAATATATTTTCTCTAGCTATTTTTATATCGTTTATCCCTCATACAAATTTTATTTATGATTTATTATATTTTGTTAATCTAACTTAAATTGTTCTACTACCTTTATTAACTTTAATGCTACTTCTGAATTTTTATTAGTTTCAACAGATATGCTATCATTTTGGTTATTTACCATTGAAATACTTTCAGCTATTTCAGTGGAAGAAGCTGAAACTTGTGCTACTGACGTTGATACTTCTTCCATACTTCTAGCTATTTCTTCCACAGAATATGAAACTTCTTCTGATGATTTAACAAAAATTTCTACCAATTCTCTTATAGTATCCCCATCTTTTGTATACTCAACACTAGTATTTATTAGTTCAGTATAATCTTTTAACACCTGTTTTTCTATAAATGTTAGGACATCTGTAGAAGATGTTGAAAGATCTTCTACTGCAACTAATACTTTGCTAACATTTTCTTGTATTTCAGCAACAGCATGAGATGACTCTTCTGCTAATTTACGAACTTCTTCTGCAACAACAGCAAATCCTTTTCCATGTTCCCCTGCACGAGCAGCTTCTATAGCAGCATTTAATGCTAAAAGGTTTGTTTGTTCAGATATACTCAAAATAGTATTTGACATATCTAAAATGTTTTGAACTACCTTGGAATTTTCTATAGCTTCTCCAAGCTTTTCTTTTGATAACTTGTATATTTTTTCTGCATTTTCTTTTGATTTAGAAGAATTTTTATTTATACTCTCTGCTTTTTTTTGTATATTTGCAACTATACTTAATCCTTCCTTTGCTTTACTAGTAGAATCATCTGAATTTGATTTAACAGTACTTGCCATAGCTGTTACTTCTTGCACCGCCGCTGATGATTGTTCCATTCCTGCAGATATTTCTTCAGTAGCTGCTGATACCTGTTGTACCTGAGCATAAACATCACTAAACATATCACCAGTAATTCTAACATTTTCTTCTATACTTTCACTTTCACTACGAACAGATATCATAGAATTTTTCAATTTATTAACTGCATTGTTAATAGCATTTATAGTTTGTCCTATTTCATCATCTGAGTAGGACTTAATTTTTATGCTTAAATCACCTTCTGCTAATTTTTCTGTAGCCTCTACCACTTCTTTCATTTGATCTTTAATACTTTTTAAAATCAAATATGTAAATATAACTCCCAAAATTACTCCTAATGCAGATAAACTCATAGTTAAATTTCTAACTTTCTCCATGCTATCATTAGCTTCAGTTGCTGCTATCTTACTCATATCCTCTATAGAAGTAATAGCCTTTCCTACATCTTCCTTCCACTTATTACTCGGTTCCTCTAGTGAAATTATAATTTTTTCTAATTCAGCTGAACTTACATTTGTTCTCATTCCTTCTTCAACTGCTTTATTTATTGCTATTATGGCTGTTTCTCCATCTTTTTTAACCTGTTCCATAATAGTTTTTCCTTTTTCAGTCTCCATAATACTTACAAGTTCATTTTCTGATTCCATATACTTACTTATATTTTCATCTATATTTTTCTTTTGTTCATTCATATAATTCATATTTTTACTGACACACAAATTTCTTATAGCTAATCCAATATTATTTATATCTCCTCTCATATCTGTAGCAATATTTTGTTTTTTACTATTTACATCTACTATAAGATGTAATGATTTATCTACACCTTTTAGTTTTAAGATAACGGTACTAGATATTAGAGCCATTAAAACTATAACTACTCCAAATCCTAATATAAGTTTGTTAGATAATTTAACTTTTTTTAAATTCATAATTTTCCTCCTGTGTTTAAGAGATTACAAGTAAAATAAAAGTTTTTAATGTCTTCTTTATTACATACAATTAAAATTTTATAATACTTAATTAAAATGCATCCTTATTAATTAATCTACATTTTAACCATTATTTTACTTATAATCTTCAAATTACTTCTTTACCTATGTATAATATTTTCGTTGTCAAATTATAAATCTTAACATACTTATGAATTTATAATTAATTTATATAAATTTTCTTGTTGTAAAATAAAAATAGTTAAGAAATACAGTTATATTTCTTAACTATTTTAAAATTATTGAATAAATTTAACTTTAAGTTTATCCCTTATGTTATTCTAATTTGAATTGTTCAACGGTTTTAGACAATCTTGATGCTACTTCTAAGTTTTTATCAGTTTCACTAGATATCATATCATTTTTATTATTTACCATTGAAATGCTTTCTGCTATTTCTGTAGAAGAAGCTGTAACTTGTGCCACAGATGAAGATACTTCCTCCATACTTTTTGCTATTTCATCTACTGAATAGGAAACATCCTCTGATGATTTTGCAAGTGTCTCTACTAATTTTTTTATAGTATCCCCATCTCTTTTATATTCAACGCTAGTATTTATTAACTCAGCATAATCTTTTAATACTTCTTTTTCTATGAATGCTAAAACATCTTGTGAAGAATTTGAAAGATCTTCTACTGCAACTAGAACCTTATTAACATTTTCCTGTATATCTGCAACGGCATAAGATGATTCCTCTGCTAATTTACGTACTTCTTCTGCAACAACAGCAAATCCTTTTCCATGTTCACCTGCACGGGCAGCTTCTATAGCAGCATTTAATGCTAAAAGATTTGTTTGTTCTGATATTCCTAAAATAGCATTAGACATATCTAAAATATTTTGAACTACTTTTGCATTATCTATAGCTTTTCCAAGTCTTTCTTTTGATAATTCATATATTTTCTCTGTATTTTCTTTTGATTTAGACGAGTTTTTATTTATAACTTCTGCTTTTTTCTGTATATTTAACGCTAAATCTAACCCTTCTTTAGCTTTATTAGTAGAATCATCTGCATTTAATTTAACAGTATTAGCCATAGCTGTAACTTCTTGCACTGCTGCTGATGATTGTTCCATTCCTGCAGATATTTCTTCTGTTGCAGCTGACACCTGTTGTACTTCAGCATACACTTCACTAAACAATTCATTAGTGGCTTTAGCACTTTCAGTTATAGAACTACTTTCATTTTTTACTGATATCATTGTGTTTTTTAATTTTTTAATAGCATTATTTAGAGCATTGACAGTTTGTCCTACCTCATCCTTAGAATAAGAATTTATACTTGCCATTAAATCTCCATCTGCCATCTTTTCAGCAGCTTCTGCAACTTCTCTCATTTGCTGTTTTATAGTTAATAAAATTATATATCCAAAACCAATTCCTAATAATACAGCTATAGTAGTTAATATTATTGTTATATTTATAAGATTATCCATAGCTTCATCTGATTTTTTAGCAGCCTCATTATTAAAAGTAGTCATTAAGTCAACCATTTTTTCAATATCTGCCTTCCACTCATTCCCATTTTCTTCGATATTTGAAATTATTTTTTCAATTTCTACACCAGTTATATTTTTTCTCATACCTTCTTTAACTGAACTATTTATTAAAGATAGCTCTTTCTCTCGAGATTGTTTAATTTCTTCTACTACTTTTTTTCCCTCTCTAGTTGTAACTGTTTTTTCAAGTTCAGATTCTAGTTTCATATATTTATTTATATTATCATCTATTGTCTTTTTTTGTTTTTGCATAAATTCGTCGCTATTGCTAATACATAAATTTCTTATGGCTATTGAAATATTATTTGAACACGCTCTCATATTAGTAGCAGTTTCTTGCTTTTCAGTATTGGTAACCGTTATTTCTGTCAAAGATTTCTTTACATTATTTAACTTAAATATAGTTATTAAAGAAATCATAGTCATTAAAATTAAAATTACTCCAAAACCTATAATAAGTTTGTTTGATAATTTAATCTTTTTCAAATTCATAAATTCTCCCCCTAATGTGTATAAAAATATATAAAAACAAGCAAATTATAAAAATTTTATGTTTACACTATTATTTATATGTAAATTAAATATTTTATTATATAAAATCACCTCCTAATTTATATTTTTACTCGAAAGTTTAAATTATAAGACAGAGCCAAAATAAAATTTCATTACATTTTATGAGTAAACTATTATTTATCATACTTATTTTAATTATCTATAGGGTTCCAAGTTGACTTTTAAAATTATCCATTCCAAAACTTGGATACCCCAAATAGTGAGACCTGCTCTGAATCGCTTAGAATTCAACACTACATTTTGTATGAAAATATTTTAAAGTTATTGAATAAATTTAAATTCGAGCTTGTTTCCCTATACAATGTTTCAAGTTGATTTTTAAAATTACTAAATAAATTTAAATGAAATTTTGTTTCCCTATATGTCTCTAATTTAATATTATAAAATTCTACATATGTTTAGTAAACATTTTCACACTCTTTTTTTAACTTCCACAAAACTAAAAACTCTTTTTCCCCTTCATCATTAATTTCTATAGTTTCTTTATACTTTTTAAAGCCATTCTTTTTTAAAACCTTATGTGATGAAACATTGTCTTTATCGGTGTCAGCAATACTGTTTTTAACTTTAGAATTTTTAAAAATCCACTGTTTTAGTTTCATTACACTCTCTGTCATATATCCTTTGTTTTGATAATAATCATTTATTCCATATCCTATTATTACTTCACCAAATTCATTTGGTTCTCCTTTTATCATAATTCCACCAATTATTTTATTTTCCTCTTTTAAGACAATTATCCAATTTGTTTCCCATAAATAATTATCAATATTTTTCAAAACATTGTCATATGTAATCTTATGAGCAGTTCTAAGTGGTTCTTCAATAATAGTATTTGTTATTGTAAGTCCTAAATTTTCTTCCATTTTATCAGTATCTTCTAAATACAATTTATAATTTTTAATGTCTAATGGTATTAATCTCAATCTTTCTGTATTTATTTCAAACATTCTTATCACCCATTTTTTAATTAACCCTATTTTCTAACTATTATTTAATCAAATATTTAATCAAAACCTTCTTATTTCTCAAAACAATTAGAAATTATTTTTATTTTTCCATTATCCCCATCCAATTCTATAATTGCACCTATTGGTAATGTAACCATAGGGTGTGTATGACAACAATCAAATTCTGCAATAAATGGCACATTACATTCTCCCATAACTTCTAGTAATATTTCATATGGTTTCTTATTACTTCCCATATCATCAAATAGTTCGTGCTTACCTAATATAATTCCTGCAATTTTGTCAAATACTCTATTTAACTTTAATAATGAAAAACTTCTTTCTATAGTAGCTGCGTCCTTTAATGAGTCTTCTATAAAAAGAATATCTCCTTTTTTTATAGAAGGCATATATTCACTTCCCCATATACCTTGAATTGTATTTAAATTTCCACCTATTAATCTTCCACTAACCTTACCTTTACAAATAGTTAAAACTTCGTTTTTTCTTTCCTCTTTTCCTCTATTTTGGCTTTTCCAATCAATAAATTCATCACTCCAAAATTTAGGAGTAGGTATTTCATAAGGTATTATAAAATCCTCAACTAAAACTTCTTTAAAATATTTATAAGTATAATCTACAAAGGGTGGAAACTCTCCAAAAGATGCAACTAATGCTGGTCCATAAAATGTACTTATTCCAGTTTTTGCATATATTGCTAAAAGTATAGCCGTAACATCCGAATATCCTATAATAATCTTAGGATCTTTTTTTAAAGCCTCATAATCTATATAAGGTAAAATGGAATTTGAATTCATTCCACCTATAGTTGACATTATGCATTTTACTTTAGGATTCCTAATTAATTCATTTAATTCTTCAGCTCTTTCTTTAATGCTTCCAGACCTATAATAATCACATTTCCCTGTTAATTTTCCCTCTATTATTTTAAAACCTTTATTTTCTAAAAATCTCTTACCTTTTTCAAATCTATTAGGTACTAAATAGGTTATAGGCGATGATGGTGAAAATATTCCTATACTATCACCAATTTCTAATTTTTTCATACTATATTCTCCTTTCAACACTAATAATTGGTTTTAAATACTCTAATTAATATATATCTCTTTATCCTCATCTGTTAATGATAAATATGATAAAACACTATATACCTTATAAGCATATAGTGTCTTATGATTTTTAATATATTTCCATTTTTGCTACCGATTTATCATATTTTGATATCTTACTTTCAAAATACTTACATATTTCATTATCGCTTATCTCAAGTTTCATTTCTTCTGTTTCTAAATAAACCTTCGATGCTATAAATTTTCGTTCTTCCCTGTTAGGTTTCCTCTTATGTTCTACTATAAAATTAATATATCTTTCCCTTAGCATAGTAGATACTTTTATCTGTTCTCTTTTCTTTAGCTGAATCCATTTTTTCTTTATCTTTAGTAAATTATTCTCCATATTTTATCCTTCCACTTTGTTATTTCTTAATTATTTACTTTTAATTTTAAATGGTGTTGTTTTTTTATGCAAGAAAATATCACGAATTTATAATTATTTTAAACCTTTTCATTTACACTTTATTTTATTATTCTATGGGGTTCCAAATTAACTTTTAAAATTATCCATTCCAAAACTTGGATACTCAAAATAGTGATACATGCTCCGAATCACTTAGAATTCAACACTATATCTTGTATAAAAATATTTTAAGGTTATTGAATAAATTTAAATTTGAACTTGTTTCCCTATATTAATAATACTCCTGTCTTAAAAGTCCCATAATAATTTCATCATGATATCTTCCATCTCTAAAAATTTCTTGTCTTAACACACCTTCCCTTTTAAATCCACATTTTTCATATGCTCTTATAGCACGTTCATTAAATGAAAATACTTGTAACTTAATTTTTCGTATATTCATTTGTTCAAAGATAAATTTTATTAATATATTTATAGCATCTGTTCCATAACCCTTATTCCAATATTCTTTATCTCCTATAAATATGCCTATAACTACCACGCTATTTTTCCAATCTATTTTATTTATTCCACAGCCACCTATATACTGATTATCTTCTAATGTCTCTATTGCAAAATTATAAGTATCTTTTGTTACACTTAAACCTTCATACCATCTTTCTTCATCTTCAAAAGTAATTGGATATGGAATGTTTGAATTTAATAATTTCTTTATTTCTGGATCATTCATATATTTCTGAGCTCTTCTAATGTCTTCTTTTTTATACTCTCGTAATTTAACCTTTTCCCCTGAATACATTATTAATCCCCCTAAAATCCATCTAATAAATAAACATTATAGTGTTAATTTTTCCACAATGTTCATATCCAATATTTCTATAGATTTTATTTGCTGCTATATTTTCCACTTCAGAATATAACATTGGGGTAATTCCCTCTTCTAATAGCTTTAAGCTTACATTGGCAACTAGCGACGTACCATATCCCTTTTTTCTTTCTTCTATTTTAGTATACACATTATTTATTCGGCAGTGTCTTTGTGATTTATGTGCTATATTTGCCATTGATACAACCTTATCTTCTACTTCCCATAAATATAAATTTCCTGAATTTATTAATTTTTCTGCCTCACAAAGTTGAACCTCTTTTTCCATATCATCACCATTCATACTTTTTTTAAATCCATGGCAATATTCTGCAACTATATCCTTATGCTTTAATTCTGCCTTAATCATTTTACCTTTTGTATTGTCTAAGGATACAACCCTATTACATTCATAAGCATTCATTTCCATATATTCTTTATAACTTACATTAAAATGATTTAAATATGCATCAGCTATTTTCTTTACTACATCTGGATTACCGGATATTCCTGATATATCATTATCATCTAAAATACTACATAATTCTTTTATTATATCTCCAAATTCATTTGCTTCAATTTCTTTGTTAACCCATACCCACATTTCGTAACCAGGGTTATGCATAGCTATTGCATTACCACTTTCTGTTTTTAATGATAGAACTTCTTTACCTTCTATAATTTTATGAAATATATTAAATTGAACCTCATCACCTAAAAATGGTTTTTCATTTAAAACGTTATCCTCTTTGTTGAATGAAATAAACATATTGCCACCCCCTATAATTCGAATTCTCAAAATTAACATTAAGATTCCTTATTAATAAGTGTATTCTTCAAGTTTAGTATTTTTACCTTTTTTAAAATTAATAATTTAAAAACTTATTTTATATTATTATAAATTATATCTAGCCATTATATATTCATCTTCATATTTACCATTTTTTATGACTGCGTATTTTCTTTTTCCCTCAATTTCAAAACCTAATGATTTATAAAGATTTATAGCTTTCTCATTATCAGTAAATACTCCTAATTCTGCCCTAACTAGCATAAGCCAATTATCTGCTAAGTCAATTAAATTCTCCATTAAAGTTCTTCCAATACCTTTTCCCTGGTATTCTCTTCTTATCATAATTCCAATACTAGCAGAATGTCTTACTCTATTAGATTTATTAACAGATAAATTGGCTACCCCTACTACTTTTAAAACATCATCCTCTTGAATTTCTGCAACTATCATATGATCATTATCACTAAGATTATTTATAATTCCTTCCATCCTTGAAATTCTTTCACTAATAATCCCCATTGTATTTTCACGAACACCATCTTGACGTCTTATTTCATTTATAAATGTTGCATCTTCTATTTTTACTGGTCTTATCATAAAATTCATATTATCACATCCTATATTTTTTTATTTAAATTAAGATTTAAATTACAATATATAAGCTGAATTTAAAATTTGCATATTTTTATTCCATTATTTGTAAAGAAAAACTCTACGAAATCACATTAAAGTGACTCCGTAGAGTTTTACCTACGTGTAGGATATTCTCCCTGTACCGCTCGTTTGGACTTAGATACACTCACTACTTGGAAATATTATACACAATCCTAAATTAATTGTCAATATTTTATGAATATTTTAAATTATATATTTTATTATGGTAATAACCTTGTTCTATCCCTTGGTATAAGAGATGCTTCTCTAACATTATCAAGTCCTAGTAATTTACTTGTTATTCTTTCAAGACCTATAGCAAGACCACCATGTGGAGGCATTCCATATTTAAATACAGATGTATAGTTTTCATAGTTTTCTTTATTTAATTCTTTATATTCTATATTTTTAATTAACATTTCATAATTGTGAATTCTTTGTCCTCCAGTGGTAATTTCAATTCCTCTAAATAATAAATCAAAACTTCTAGTTTCTTCTTCATTATAAGGCAGTGTATACATTGGCCTTTTTTTTCTTGGATAATGAGTTAAAAATATAAAATCACAACCTAATTTTTCTTTAGCATATTTACAAATTAGCTTTTCTCCTTCTGGGTCTAAATCTCCATCTAAATCTTTTTTGTTATATTCTATTTCTAATATTTCTAAAGCTTTACTAAACTTAATTCTTGGTATATTATTTTCAATTACAGGTAAATTTCCATTTACTTTCTTTAAATACATTTTGCCATCATTATCAATTTTATTTAATATAAACCTTAATAGATTTTCTTCCATATCCATGATTTCTTCTTCATTTTCAATAAATCCCATTTCAAAGTCCATGCTAACATACTCATTTAAATGCCTATTAGTGTTATGTTGTTCTGCTCTATAAACATGGCCTACCTCAAAAACTCTTTCAAAACCTGCCCCTATCATCATCTGCTTATAAAATTGAGGACTTTGTGCTAGATATGCTTTATTTTCAAAATATTTTACTTCAAACATATCCGTCCCTCCTTCAGCTCCTTCAGCAACAATTTTAGGTGTGAAAATCTCTGTAAATCCTTCTTTAGTTAAAAACTCTCTAAAACCTTGAACTATAATATTCTGTATTTTAAATATAGAATTTATTTTCTCATGTCGTAAACTCAATACTCTATTATTTAACATAGTATCTAAGTTTACCTCTAATTCATCTTTATTAATTTCAATCGGCATTTCACCTATAAAATCATTTATTATTTCTAACTTTTCTACTAGCACTTCAAAATTATTAAGCTTATTATTGCTATTGTTAACTATACCAATTATTGATATTACTGATTCTAATTTCATCAAACTAATATCAATCTCCTTATTGTTCAAAACGCATTGTACCATTCCTGTTCTATCTCTTAATATAATAAATGTAATTGATTTTAACTTTCTTATTCTGTGGATCCAACCTTTTATCATAACTTTTTCATTCATATTATTTTTTAATTCATTTATCATAATTCTGTTCATAAATTTTCCTCCTTAAATAAAATTAACCCCTTAAGTTTAAAACTTAAGGGGCAAAAATTTCGCGGTACCACCCTTTTTTAACTATATTGGTTTAAATTCATTAGATCAACTTCAATAAATTGAGCTCAAATTCATTGAAATATACTAGAATAACCTCTAATAAATATAAAAAGCTTTCACTCCATAATAGGAGTGAAAGCTTTATTCACGGTGCCATCCTAATCTAACAAAATTAAATTTAACTTAGTTATCTCTAATCCTTTTAACGTAGGAACCCGTCTTATTCTACTACAATTTTTCAAATAAGAATCTCCAGGATGTCATTCAATATTACTTTTCTTATAGAGCTTACACCATCCTCTACTCGCTTTAAATACTAAGTTAATATCTACTCTTCCCTTCAAAGATTTCTGAATATTTATTTTTATTTATATTACTCTTTTATTTTTATTTTGTCAATATATATTATTAAATTTATTTTTCACCTTTAGCATATAAAACATACATACTATTTTCTATACCATTTTCTTTTTTAAGTACTTTAAGCTTTTCAAAAACTTTTAATTTAAATTCTTCTATCTTATCTAACGGTATAGCATCTAATATGGTCACATATCCATGGGTATAAAGTTTATCCCACCATTCCTGCTCATCTTTGTATATAAAAATTTTTTCTTCTTTCTCGATTTTTATATTTTTGAAATTAGATTCTTTTAAGATTTTATATAATCCTTCTTCTGTGTCAAATTCAACAGTTTCTTCATATCCACAATCCTCTTCGTATTCTGGTAAATATTCTTCCACTAATTCATCTAACCATATAAAGTTCTCATCTTTTTTTCTTAAAAACGTAGTAAATGAGAATTTACCACCGTGTTTTAAAACTCTCATAAATTCCTTAAATGCAATTTTATAATCTGGAAAAAAGAAAACTCCAAAACCACATAATACATGATTAAAATACTCGCTTGCAAAATCCAAATTTTCAGCATCCATAACTATTGATTGTGCATTTTCTATGCATTTATGCTTTATTTCTAAATTTGTTTTATCAACCATACCTTTAGATATATCTATACCTATAACATTTCCCTTTTCCCCAACCTTCTTTGCTGATAAAAAAAGTGATGCTCCTTTTCCCGAAGCAACATCTAATACTTTTTCTCCATACTTTATATCTGCGAATTTAACCAATTCTTCTCCAAAGTATTTAAAAAACCTCGGTCCATTATCATCAAAAACCGATGATACTCTGTCAAATAAGTCAGTTATATCTTTTTTAATCTCTGTATTTTTATCCCCCATAAATACCTCTCTATATTCTTATATTTTATTATAAATTAAATATTTAAATTTTATTTTCTAAAACATTTTTAATATTATACAATACATTCATGCTACATAATAGTGTTAAAAGATAATTTTTTGTTAATTTTTATATTTTTTAAACGATTATACAAAATGTAAATTAAATTTAAAATTAACTATAAAGGAGTGTTTTATAATTGAAAAATTCAAGTTTTATTAAAACTTATAAAAAGAAAAGAACACCTAAAATTATATCTTTAATAGCTATGATAGTTCTTGCATTTATTGTTGCATGTTTTGGAATGTATACATATTATAATAACAAAAATAATGCCTTTGAAGTTACTACTATTGAAGATTATAAAGAAGCCCTTAATAATGATCTTTATTTAAAAATTTCTGCTGATAAACTTTATGATTTAGATGTTACACTAAAAGAAACTACTAGTAAACTAGGTATACCCATCTCTGAAAGCATTAAATCACACTTAGTTGCAATAAAATTAGATCCTTTTGTATTAACAGTAGCTTTGCCAAAGAAAGAATATAATAATCTTATCAATAAAAAGGAAGGTCCTTTTATATTAAAAGGCCATTTGTTTGAACTTAATGACAATGATTTAGTAATTTTACGTGACGCTATTAAAAATAATACTGAATTGTCTAATGGAATGGATTTAAAGCCATACCTTCAATACTTGCAATATGAAAGTCCTATTATTGAAGCTTCTTTTTTCCTTATGATTTCTTGTCTTTGTTTTGTATATACTATATTTTTATATATGATTGGTGTAAGGAAAAATTCTATTGCCTTAAAAAGTCTTAAAGATTTCTCTATGGAAAATATTGAAAACGTATATAAACAAATAGATTATGAGTATAGCTTACCTATATCCTATAAAAATGGGCCTATAACCATAACAGAAAATTATATAATTGTATATACTCAAAAGATTGTATTAGCTCTTCCACTTAAAGAATTGGTTTGGATATATAAACAAACTATAAAGAAAAAGGCTTGTATGTTTATTCCTGTTGGTAAAACAACTAGTTTAGTTTTGGTTTTTTCCGATAAAAATACATATAAAGTCGATTTGGTTAAAGGCGATAACGTTATTGATGAGACTATAGACTATATTTCTAAAAATTGTAGTACAGCTTTTGTTGGATACTGTGAAAATTTTCAAACCTTATTAAAAAAAGATCCTAATAAACTTATTTTTAAATGGAAAATGAACAAAGAATCTTATAAAGAAACTAATATATAAAAATATTAAAGAAAACTTAAAACCTACTAAGAATTTAGACTTAGTAGGCTTATTTTCATACAATATATAATTTAATATCTTTATTTAATTAATTCCCAGAACATTGGTCCCTCACAAGGATTCCAACCTGGTTGAGCATAATGGAATCTTTTACATTTATATACCTGAGAATTGTACATAACAATATCACCTTTTTCATATGGACTTTTATTTTCTTGTGTTAATTCCTCTTGGGCATTCCACTCTGGAATTTTTCCTACTGTTTTCCAAAACATTGGTGAATCAGAAGGTTTCCAACCTGATTGAGGATAGTGAAATCTTTTGCATTTATAAATTTTTGAACCTTGTACAACAATACTTTCTTTTTCATAAGGACTCTTTTGATTTTGATTAAGTCCTTCTTGACAATTCCAAATACTTATTTCACTATTTTCATTTATTACACCATATTGTGATGTATTTTTTTCAACAGCAGAAGCTGTAGAAACCATTCCACCAAAAATTATAGATGTTCCTAATACTACTGATGTTAAAATTTTTAATTGCTTTTTCTGCATATCCAACACTCCTAATTTTAAAATATTTAATTAGGTCGGTTGCACTACTAACTCCATATAATCCAAGTGCCCACATATAAATTATACTTCATCATTCCCAAAATTATTATATAATACTTTATTTTACTTGTAAACAAACTATTTCACTTTTTTCAATATTATTACATATAAGAATAAATTTTTAACTTGTATTCCTTAATTTTAATTTCCACATATTATATACAAAACAAATTAAAAACACTTTGTATATTTTTCTATAAAAGTGAAATTATAAAATAAAGGATGTGATTAATTTGAAAAATAAAAAATCTTTAGTTTCACTTATATGTATATTTAGCATTTTACTTGTTGGTTGTAATATAAGTAATAACCCTTCAAACAATATAAATAATAATTCCTCTATATCTTCATCTAATACAAGTAATTATACTAGTAATAAACATTCATATTTAGATGATTATAAACAATATTTTTATACTAAAAATACTCCTATAACCTATACTGGTTCTGCTGAAACAGGACATAAAATAACTTTTAATAATATTGAATCCTTAAATGACTATACAATATACACTTATGATGGACTTATGAATGATGGTTATGGTCAAGATATTAGAGGAAAAAGAACTTTTACGGCAAAATATAAAGTTACTAATGATATGGTTATAGAATCTATTAATAATAATGATTATATTTCTAAAAATAAAGATACATTACATTCTTTTATTAAAGACTTTGTAGTTTTAAAAGGTCAAATTAAAAAAAATAATTCATGGACCCAAAAGACAATTATAGACGGAGTTGAATATGAAGCTATAACCACAATAACAGAAGAAAATGATACTTCTTTCACAACTAAAACTGTTATAAAAGCTCTTAGCTTTGAAGATGGAAAGTATTATACAGAAACTAGAACTTATGAATTAGGTAAAGGATTAATATATTTTAGTTATCTAAATAACCCTTATCTAGAAATTAGCTATTCTTTAATCTAGCCTAAATAGGACCATATAGAAGTTGTATAACTGCAACTTCTATATAGTCCTATCTTACTATTTCTTATTTCATTATTTTACATATATTATTTGTAAATTCTACTGGATCACCTATTGATAACCCTTCTATAAGTAAAGCTTGATTATATAATAAATCGGTATATAGTTTAAACTTTTCTTCATCTTTTTCATGTGCATCCTTTAACGCATCAAAGACTTCATGGTTTATATTTATTTCTAATACTTTATCTGCCTTTAAGCTTGGATTATTTGGCATAGCATTTAATACTTTTTCCATTTCTATTGAAAGTTCCCCTTCATTAGATAAGCATACAGGATGTTTTTTTAATTTTTTAGATGCCTTAACTTCTTTAACCTTATCTTTTAATAATTCTTTCATGCTTTCAAATAATTTATTATCTTCATCACTTGTTTTCATTTCATTTTCTTCAGTATCTATTCCTAAATCACTACTTGATACTGATTTAAATTCCTTTTCTTTATAATTTGCAAGCATTTTTATAGCAAATTCATCTACATCATCTATAAAATATAATATTTCATATCCTTTATCTAACAATAATTCTGTTTGAGGAAGTTTTTCTATTCTTTCATACGATTCTCCTGATGCATAATAAATATATTTTTGTTCTTCTTTCATTCTAGAAACATATTCATCTAAGGTAACCAGTTTCTTCTCTTTAGATGAATAGAACATTAATAAATCTTGTAATACATCTTTATTTGCACCAAAATCACTATATACACCATATTTTAATTGTGATCCAAACGATTTATAAAATTCTTCATATTTTTCTCTTTCATTTTTTAATAGACCTTCTAATTCATTTTTTATCTTAGTTTTTATGTTCTTAGCTATAAGTTTTAATTGTCTATCATGTTGTAAAATTTCTCTTGATATGTTAAGGGAAAAATCCTCTGAATCTACTATTCCTTTAACAAAACTAAAATAATCTGGAAGTAAATCTGCACATTTCTCCATTATCATTACGCCGCTTGAATATAGTTCTAAACCTTTTTCATAATCCTTAGTGTAAAAATCAAATGGTGCTTTTTCTGGTATATATAAAATTGAATTGTAACTTACCATACCATCAACACTTATATGAATATGTTTTAGTGGCTTATCAAATCCAAAATGTTTTTCAACATAAAAGTTATCATAATCTTCATCCTTAAGTTCTCTTTTGTTTTTTCTCCAAATAGGAACCATGCTATTTACAACTTCTTCTTCATTATACTCTTCATATTCACTTTCACTACCCTCTTTAAGTTTGCTCTTAGTTACATCCATTTTTATTGGGTATCTTATAAAATCAGAGTATCTTTTAATTATTGATTTTAATCTATATTCATCCAAATATTCATCAAAATTTTCATCTTCTGTATTATCTTTAATATTTAGTACAATTTCTGTACCAATTGAATCTTTTTCGCAAGGCTCAATTATATAACCGTCAGCCCCTTTAGACTGCCATTTATAAGCTTTATCACTTCCAAATGCTTTACTTATAACGGTAACTTCCTTTGCAACTAAGAATGCTGAATAAAATCCAACTCCAAATTGACCTATTATATCATGGCCATCTTCAACTTCATTTTCTTTTTTAAATTGTAATGAACCACTTTTAGCTATAACACCTAAGTTATTTTCTAATTCATCTTTTGTCATACCTATACCAGTATCACAGATTTTTAAAGTTCTACTTTCTTTAACAGGAATTATATTTATATAATAATTATCTTTCTCAAAAGTTAATGAATCATCAGTTAATGCCTTATAATAAATTTTATCAATAGCATCACTTGAATTAGAAATTAATTCTCTTAAAAAAATTTCTCTATGAGTATAAATTGAATTTATCATAATATCTAAAAGTCTTTTAGACTCTGCCTTAAATTGTTTTGTTTCCAAAATAAACATCTCCTTTCATTACTTAATTTTTAATATACCACTTTTGTTAGCACTTATCAATAGTGAGTGCTAACATTTTATTATATTTTTCAAACTTCTAAATTTAAAATAGGTTCTATAATATATATTTATAGAACCTACCTTGTATTATTTTTTTATTTTACGTCTTAAAACTTCCTATATTTTATGCAACAGTATCTTTATCTATGCTCTCATTATTTTTAGCTAAAATAGGCATTATTAATCCTAATCCTATTAATACAAATGGTGTAACAATATTTAATACTAATTGAAATTTATCTTCAGAATACATTCCTCCAATACATGCAAAAGCAGTAAATGCAAAGCACCATGCACCAAATATAATACCTACTATTCTATTTTTCACAAATTTATATTGTGGATTGAATTTTTCCCCAGCTTTTTTAAGAGCTATATATGCTGCAAATACCCACAAATAACGAAGTGGCATGCATACAGCATTTAATTTAACTAACCATTTAACTAATACATCTACATTTTCAATTCCAAAAATAGGAACTATAATCAATATGGATACAATAACAAAAATAAGCTTATGTCCATTGGTGTAAGCTCCATTTTTATTTTGTTTAAACATTGCTTCTGGAATAAATCTTCTATCTGCACCATCAAGAAGCATACGTAATGGTGCGTCTATTGATAATATTAAAACTGCAAATTGCCCAATCATGTTAGTAATTGCATATATAATTACAAATAAATTTCCTAAATGATAATACTGACCTAATTTTTGAAATGCATAATATGCACCATTAGTCATTAAATCTTTAGGAACATTATTTGAATCAAACATCATTCCAAGTGAAACAGTACCTAAAATTGCACATACAGCAACCATAATCGCAAGTGAAATCATCCCTTTTGAAAATCCTGTTTCAGGATTCTTCATTTTATTTACATATGGTGAAATTTTTTCACATCCACCAACAGCAAAAACTAAAATAGAAAGACTAGTAAAAAATTTTGCATCGAAAGTTGGCATAAATGTTTTTAATGACCAATCTATAGAATATAATTTAGCATCTGTAATAGCTGGAGCAGCTGTCATTAAAAGAATAAATAAAATTGACATTATAAACATAGATGTTCCTGCAAATGCTGCTAATTTCTTTAGTATATTTAATCCCTTTGATGCAATATACATACCAATTATAAATATTACTAAACAACTTAATTGTAAAATCTCTGGTTTCATACTACTTACTCTGTTATCTTGAAAAATTGCCCAACTTGTAGCAATTACAAATCCTGATGGTTTTTGTGAAATATACGGCATATGAACTACCCAATATGTCCAACCTGCATAGTAAGCAAGTTTTGGACCTATAGTTTCATAAATCCAAGAGCTAACACCACCACCACAATCTTTAAAAGCAGAACCTAACTCACCTACCATTAAAGCATAAGGGACGAAATAAATTCCAAAAATTAGAATCCAAGATATAATTGCTTTAAGTCCACCATATTCAGAAAACCCATTAATAACATTTCCAAATCCCCACACCGTTGAAAATGCCATAAACGCTAATGTATACCACATAATTTGTTTATCTTTATTTTCTGACATAACTTATCCCCCTTTTTATTATTAATAAATTTAACTACATTGTAACATAATTAATTGAATATTCACATAATTTTTGTTCGTTTTTATTTTTCATTTCTCGACAGCAATTTCATCGTTATGCTATTTTGTATCATTTATTACATTTTCATTTGACATATATACTAATAAATTTTATAGTTACATACAGTTTTATAATTGAAATATAATTGATTTATAATCTTTTTTAAATTTTTTCAAAAATAATTATAAATATAATTTTAATACATAAAATATTTATATATAATTATTTTCAAGACAATATTTTACCAAATTATTACATATTAGAGGAGGAATTGTGTTGGAACTTTATTGGATTCCTATTAAAGTAGCAGTGATATTATTTCCTTTTTTAGCTGCTGCTATTTGTATACCTTATGCTATATATAATTATAGAAAATATGGTGTTAATAATAAATTTAAAATTTTTATATTTTACACTTTTATTTTTTATATACTTACAGCCTTTTTTATGACCTTATTACCGTTACCTGATATAGATAAACCAGTTTTTATTAGTGGTAGAAACATTCAATTAATCCCTTTTACATTTTTAAAAGATTTTTTATTAGAAACTAAATTTAGTTTTAGTAATCCCAATACATATTTATATATTTTTTCGGAACCAGCCTTTATGCAAGTGTTCTTTAACCTTTTACTTATATTACCTTTAGGCATTTATCTTAGATATTATTTTAAAAAAAGTTTTAAACAAACATTAATTATAACTTTTTTAGTATCTCTCTTCTTTGAAATTACTCAGTTAACTGGGATTTATGGGATTTACAAATATCCCTATAGGGTCTTTGATGTAGATGATCTTATAATAAATACTTTAGGTGGAATAGTTGGTTATTTTATTACTCCTTTATTTAAATATATGCTACCTGATATAAATATTATTAAATCTAAAAATTTTAATATTGGCAAATATTCTACTTATCCAAGGCGATTAATTGCATTTTTTATTGATTGGAATATATGTTTTTTATTTTTTGATGAACATAATATTTTTACATTCATAATACTAACTTTTTTGTACTTCATTTTAATACCTTATTTTACAAACGGATTTACTGTAGGTAAATATTTATTGAAAATGCAATTAAAGGGTAATAGTACTAAATTAAAATTTTCTGAGATTTTACAAAGGTATAGTATACTACTATATGGATATTTTCTTTTATCCTATATATTAAATGATGCAAATAATTACCTTTATAATTTAGAATACTATGAGTTTTTAATTATAATATTAGGTGTTCAAATATTATTAAATGTTTTTGTTTTTTTACATTTAATTAGTCATATTATAAAAAAAGATCCATTACTTTTGCATGATAGAATTAGTGGTGTAACAAATATAAATATCTCTTAACTTTAAGAGTCAACTTGGAACCCTATAAATCCATTCAAAATATAATAAGAACAATATAGCAAATTATTAATTTAGATAATTTGCTATATTGTTCTTTTCATTCTTAATGTTTTTTTAATATATTTGAATTTTTTAATATTAAAATAATCATATAAAAACTTAAATTATTATCTTTAAATCTGTTTTTTATTCTAAATCTTTATTATCTAAATAAATTCTATATAAATTCCAAAAGTTTATTAAGATTATAGCACCATTTGTAACTATAACTGGATATGCCCTTATCACAAAACCATAAACAACAAACAATATACAACCAATTGTATTAAATATTCTAAGTTTAATAATAGATGTCATAAGTAATGATATAGCAATAAATAATGATGCTGCATATCCAACCCATTCAATCATTGGAATTCCAAGCATAATATCACTCTCTCCTAAATTAGTTTATTTTAATTTAGGTTTTGATATTTTAGCATAATTTATTCTTTTTTACTCCATTAATAAAATTATTTCTTTAAAAGTATCTAATTAAACATTAAAATATATATTATATTTTTTATAAGTTATCTAAATTCTTTTAAAGATTTTTCCTCTAATACTTTTAATTCTTTAACTATATTTTTAAAATCATTACTTTCTCTAATCAAATCAAATTCTTTATGTTCAAAAATCTTGAAAATATTTTCGTATAAATTCATTGTTATAGTTCTTTCACTAGTTTTCATTTCATTAAAACACCAAAAGTTACTAAATTTTTTCATATTATTTATATCATTGTATTTTATATCTTCAACCATTTCATAAAGCATTTTTATAGCTTTTTTATCCTCTTTAAAATTTAAATATACCTCTGCAAGATTTAAATATTCTATATGTAATCCTAATATAGAATTTTCTTTAGGCAAAATCATTCTTTTTAGATCTATAGACAAATTATAATATCTTTCCATTATCTTTAATCTATCTTTACTTTTACTCTCATTATAATATGAATTAGCTAACCCCATACATATCATAGTTATATTATTTATATCCTTGAATAAATTACTTTGAAGCAATTCCCTAGCTTTCTTAAATTCCTTTTTCCTAATATATATACTTGATAATACAATGTCAGTATCTAATTGACTTTTTTTTATTTTTTCTAATGCATCTATAGCCTTATCCTCTTCTCCAACTATAGAATAAGCAGCTCCTAATTGAAATAAAGATTGTTCAATTAAATCTATATCATTACAATTTTTAGCTATATCCTCAAATAATTTAATAGCATACCATATCATGCTCATAGATTTTTCTTCATCATTACTTTTCCACGAATACATATTAAATAATGCACCTATTTTTAGTTTTAAATCATAACTTATAGGATATTTTAAAACATATTCCTTACTTTTTTCTATAGCACTTTTTATATTACCTTTACTAAATAAGGCTTCGCATTCTTTAAATATATTCATTACTTCTTTATCAGAAAGTTTAATTTTAAAATTAAATAGTTCATCCATAGAAATATTAAAAAATGTTGCAATAACAGGTAGTATTGTTATATCTGGGTATGAAATACCACTTTTCCATTTTGATACTGCTGCTGTAGATACTCCTATAAAGGTTCCTAATTGGTCTTGAGTAATTCCTTTTTCTTTTCTTAGATTATAAATAACTTCCCCTATTGATAATTTATTCATTAATCATCACTCCATATATAAAATTTGTAAGACCTTACGACTTTAGTATAATTCATACCTATAAGTTAACCAATGGAGTGTCAGTTAAATTTTATATTTCAAAATTAACTTATAGTAAAAAATATATTATATTTTATCTTCTTTCTTTAATTGCTTAGAATACATATCATAATAAACTCCTTTTTTATCAATAAGTTCATTATGATTTCCTTTTTCTTTTATTTGTCCATCATCTACTACCATTATAGTATCTGCATCTCTAATAGTACTAAGCCTATGTGCAATTATAAAACTAGTTCTTCCTTTCATAAGTTTTAACATTGCCTCTTGTATATTTAGCTCCGTACGGGTATCAACACTGCTTGTAGCCTCATCTAAAATTAATATATCTGGGTCAGATAAAATCGCTCTTGCTATAGATAACAGTTGCCTTTGTCCCTGGCTTAAGTTGCTTCCACCATCTAAAAGAACTGTTTCATAACCTTTTTGCATACGTCTAATAAATACATCTGCATTTGCCATGATTACAGCTTTCTCTACTTCTTCATCTGTTGCTTCTAGCCTTCCATATCTTATATTTTCCATTATTGTACCAGAAAAAAGATATGTATCTTGTAATACTATACCAAAGCATTTTCTTAAATTATCTCTTTTATAATCTCTTATATCAACACCATCTATTAGAATTTTCCCCTTTGATACATCATAAAATCTTGCTAATAAATTTACGATTGTAGTTTTTCCAGCTCCTGTTGGCCCTACTAATGCAATGTTGCTTCCTGCCTTAATATGAAAACTTACATTTTTAAGTATTAGTACATCTTCTCTATATCCAAAAGAAACATTTTCAAAAATTACATTTCCTTTTAAATTACTAATTTCTCTTGCATTTAACCTATCTTTATCCTCTTCATTTTCATCCAAAACTTCAAATACCCTTTCTGCCCCAGCTACAGCAGATTGTAATGTATTAAAAATATTTGCCAAATCATTTAATGGTCTTGTAAATTGTCGAGAATAACTTAAAAAACTTGCAATTATTCCCACTGTAATCATATTTCTAACTGCAAGAATGCCACCAACACCAGCAACTACAGCAAACCCTATATTATTAATTACGTTCATAAGTGGCATAATAAATCCTGATAAGATTTGAGCTTTTATACCTACATTACAAAGTTTATTGTTTATACTATAAAACTCTTCAACAACCTTTTCTTCATAGTTAAAGGCCTTAACTACAAAAATTCCTGATATAGATTCTTCAATCATTCCATTAAGCTTACCAAGTTCTACTTGTTGCTCTTTAAATAAAAATTTTGTTCTTTTAGCAATAGTTTTCGTAAGTAAAAAAACTAGTGGTATAGTTATAATACTCGCTAATGTAAGCCATGTACTTAAAGTTAACATCATTATTAAAGAACCTACTATAGAAATTACTCCTGACATTAATTGAATTGTAGATTGTGAAATAGTAGTACTTACATTGTCAATATCATTAGAAAGCCTACTCATAATGTCTCCATTACTATTAGTGTCAAAAAATGATATCGGTAACTTTTGAAGCTTTTTAAAAAGATCATTCCTTAAGTTTTTTACAATTTTTTGAGATATACCTGCTATAAAATATCCTTGTAAGAAATTCAATATTCCATCAACAATATATGAACAAATTAATACAATTACTATTATTTCCAACATTTTAAAATTTACTAAACCATTTCCAAAGGACATAATATCTATTGAACGACCGATTAGATAAGGTACTGCTAATGATATTAATGAAGTAATTATTATAAAAATAAATACTAATACTAATAGTTTTTCTTCTTCTTTAAAATATCTCCACAATCTTGAAATAGTCTTTTTAAAATCTTTTGGCTTTATAACTGGACCTATATGTCTTTTTCTTCCACCAAAACCACCTGGTCTAATTGAAGGGCTTTTTTGTATTTGAATTGATGTATCTTTATATTTATCACTTTTCATACTATACCAGCTCCTTACCAACCTGAGATAAAAATATCTCTTTATAAACCTTGCAGCTTCTCATAAGTTCTACATGCTGCCCAATACCAACCACACTTCCATTATCAATTACTATTATCTTATCAGCATCCATAACTGAAGTAATACGCTGAGCAATTACTATAGATGTAAGATTTGTAGAATAATTTTTTATAGCTTCACGTATTTTTCCTTCAGTAACTACATCTACTGCACTTGTACAGTCATCTAATATAAGAATTTCTGGTCTTTTAATCAATGCTCTAGCAATAGAAATACGTTGTTTTTGTCCACCAGATAAATTTATTCCTCCTTGTCCAAGAATTGTATCATAGCCTTCTGGTAAATTCTTAATAAATTCATGAGCCTCTGCCACTACAGCAGCTTTTTCAACTTCATCATATCTAGAATTTTCCTTTCCCCATCTTATATTATCTATTATTGATCCTGAAAAAAGAATTATATTTTGAGGTACTATAGCTACTTTTTCTCTAAGCATTTTTAAATCTATATCTTTAATATCAATATTATTTATTTTTATATTCCCTGAATTAACCTTATAAAAACCTTCAATCAAATTAACAATAGTACTCTTTCCCGAGCCTGTAGATCCTATAATCCCAATAGTTTCTCCTGACACACAAGAAAAACTTATATTTTTAAGAACAGGTTCCTTTAAATCATTAGAATAAGAAAAACTTACATTTTCGAAATCTATTTTTCCCTTTAATAAATTATTATAAGGTTGTTGTTTTTTTACATTCATATCACTTTCTTCTTGAAATATTTCTCCTATACGCCCTGCTGAAGCTTTTGCTTTAACTAACATAGTAAATACAAAAGATATCATCATTAATGAAAATAATATTTGTGTCATATAGTTTATAAATGCAATTATTTGTCCCACTTCCATATTGCCTTTATTTACTCTAATTCCACCTATCCAAATAATTGCTACTATTCCTAAATTAACAGTAAGTGTAATACCTGGTGAAAATATTGACATTATGCCCATTGCCTTAGTTGATATGTTTGCCAATTTCTCATTAGATTTTTGAAAACGTTCTGTTTCATAGTTAAATCTATTAAAAGCTTTAACAACCCTAACCCCTGCTAAATATTCTCTTATTACAGAATTTACTTTATCTAAAGATTTTTGAATTCTTACATAAAATGGATAACCTATTTTCATATTCATATATATAATTATTGATACAATAGGTATAACTACTATAAATGTTAAGGACATACTAGGATTAAGGTTTATAGCCATAATAATACTACCTATACATAAAAGAGGTGCTTTTACAAAAACTCGCATAAGCCCATTAACAAAATTCTGAACTTGAGTAACATCATTACTAAGCCTTGTAACCAAAGAAGCTCTATCATATTTATCTAAAGTTACAAAAGAAAGACTTTGAACTTTTTTAAAAAGATCATATCTAAGCTCTGCACCAAACTTTTGAGATACAGTACTTGATATAATATTACGACTTACTGCTGATAATGCCCCTAATCCAGTAATTCCAAGCATTAGTATAGTCATTTTTAAAATAAAATCCATTTGCTTATTTTTAACTCCTATATCGATTATTTTAGACATTATAGTTGGTTGCATAAGATCACAGGCAGCTTCCAATGTTAAACAAATTATTGCAACACAAAAAAGTTTCCAGTATTTTTTTATATACTTATTTAAAAAGTTCATTACTATACACCTCATCCTATAAAACTTCTTTAATATAAAATATTTTATTATAAATTTTTTTATAAAATTCTTCTTTCTTATATATTTAATCATAAAAAATATACTATGCAAAAACATAATATATTTTAAAATTATATAATTTTTTTAAAATAACCTATACTTTTAACTGATTATACTTATAGAAAAAATTCATTTGTCTCACATTATAATTCGTGTTACCATAATCTTAATTATAATTGTACTACTTTTAGTCATAAAATTACATTTTTCTACTAAATATAAATATTAATTTTCAATGAAGGGGCGTTTATTTTATGGATATAATTTTAGCTATGCTTTTCACATTTTTTATACTAATTCTTTCTGTTTATAAAGGAATCTTTGTTGGATTTCCATTATTATTAGGATTTTTGATTTTTACTTTCATTTCATTTAAAAAAGGATTTATGATAAAAGATATTTTTAAAATGTCAATTGCTGGAGGAAAAAAAGCTATTGTTGTTTTAAATGTATTTGTATTAATAGGTTGTATAACTGGTATATGGATGGCTTCTGGAACAGTTCCTGCAATAATATATTTTGCTATAAAATATATGAATTTAAATTTTTTTATATTATATGCTTTTCTAATAAGTTGTATTGTATCCTTTCTTTTAGGTACATGCTTTGGTACAGTAAGTACTGTAGGAGTAGCATTAATGTTAATGGCTAAAAACGGAAATGCAAATATAAATATTGTTGCTGGGGCAATTATTGCTGGGGCTTATTTTGGTGATAGATGTTCACCTATGTCTTCTAGTGCAAATTTGATATCAAATTTAACTGAAACCAACCTTTTTATAAACGTAAAAAATATGTTCAAGACATCATTACTTCCATTTATTTTATGTGTAATTTTCTATACAATCCTTTCAATAAAACATCCACTAAATCTTACGCAAAGTAATATGGATGTAGAAATACTAAATACTTTTACAATAAATTGGATTATTTTATTGCCAGCAATACTAATTTTAATTTTTTCTTTATTTAAAGTAAACGTTAAAATATCTATGCTTGTTAGTATTCTATCCGCCTGTATCATTGCCATAATATTTCAACATTACACACTAGTACAAGTTTTTAAATTTATAGTTTTAGGATTTAACTTAGATTCTCATAACTCATTACAAAATATATTCAAAGGTGGAGGAATTATATCCATGTGTAAAGCAGCATTTGTTGTTTTTATTTCTTGTGCTTTAGCAGGTATATTTAATGAAACAAATATGTTATCAAATATTGAGGTCATATTAACTAAAGCTCAAACAAGATGTAGTTTATTTATATATACTACTATTACTAGTATTTTCACTGCAGCCTTTGGATGTAATCAATCTATTGCTATTGTTTTGACACATCAACTTATGGATAAAAGCTATAAAACCAAAAATATTGATAAATATAAATTAGCTATAGATTTAGAAAATACAGCAGTTTTATTATCTGCACTTATACCTTGGAATATAGCAGCATTTGTTCCAACTACTACTATGGACGTTAGCGGTGTAGGATTTATGCCCTTTGCTTTATATATATACCTTGTTCCATTAACTAATATCATATTTCTTAAAATTTCAGATAGAAAAAACTTAAAATACTCTATAAATAGTTGAAATCTTTTTAAATTAATATAAGTCAATATATAACTTATATTAACAAGAATATACGATTATAAATTATAAAAGCTAGTAATTTTACTATTACTAGCTTTCAAATATACGTTATTTTTAATTTTAAAAGTTATTCTTTAACCCAATAACCACTACAGTCATTTGAACGTTCAATAAATCCATACTCAACTAATGCTCTTCTTAAAGAAGCATAATCCTCATATATTCTTTTTAAAATTCTATTTATTTCTTTTTCAGAATAAATTTTCCCTTTAGAAAAATTCTTAACTACTTCTTTTAATATTATTATTTTTTCTTTTCCTTTGATGGATATGTTTTTATGGCACCTGTTTCATCCATGTACGTTTTAATTATAGTATTTCTTTCCTTATCAGTTATATTATATCTATCGTCTATAGTAGTTGCTGTTTTATGAGGGTCACACAGAATATCTTTATCTACTTTATTTATTTTCCTCTTAGTATCCTTTGAAATTAAATCCATAATAGCCAAAAACAATCGTGCTTGCTTTTCTTTTTCTCTTAACTTATAACGATGATTTCTAACAGTTGATTGCGCAACACCAAGTTTTAATGCCATCTCTTTATCACATAATCCTTCAGCCATCAACATTAATAATTCTCTTTGAACATCAGATATGCCAGTAAAACTACTATTCATTCCTAATAAATATTCTATCACAGAACTATGCTTGTCTTTTATATGCATTTCCGTTGTTTTTTTAGCATCATATAAACAAGATTCTATTTCATAGATTCTTCCCTTTGTAAATATTTCCTCACAAATTATGCATTTATAACTATCATCATTTTCTACATACCCTTTTTTCACTTCTTCAATAGTTGCATCCCAAAATAATTCTTTGTTACTTTTATCCATATTATCCCCTCCAATATTATCTATTACTTATATAATATAGTTTTATTTAAGTTTTGTCTATATATATACAAACATTTTTATTATTTGTTTGTTTTTATTGATTTTTTCATAACAAAAAAACTAATAGCATATACACGCTATTAGTTTTTCCTGAACTTTGTTAATATAATAGATGTTCTATTTTTATTATATATGCTTACTACATATTCACCGCATCATATTTCTTAACCCCATTTTTAAACACATAGAAAAATATTATCATTAACATAATTGGAACTAAAATTATTATAAAAACATCTATATTATTATATTTATTCAACGCTATTCTACATGTTATAAATATTGTTCCTTTGTCAGGTTTCATAATACCACACAGCATTTTTATAATAGTTGTTTTTCCTGCACCATTTAACCCTATAATACCTATAATTTCACAATCATTAGCAATAACATTAAAATTTTCAACTGTAACTTTTTCAGTATATTGTGGATTAATTAAATTACCTATAACACCTTTACCACAATGCTGCTTTATTTTGAATGTTTTACTAATTTTAGTTGCACTAATAATTTTGACCTCCTATTAATTACTTATATATAATTTTATTTTAAAATCTTATACACATTTACCTTTCTCTATAAATATTAGAAATTACAGTATCATAAAACCCTACCGCTTTATATATATTAACTGCTTCATTAATAATGTTTGTACTTAAGTAAACACATTTAACTCCATCATCAATTGAACTATTTATTACATAGTTTACTAAAGCCTGTCCTATTCCTCTTTTTCTATATTTTTCATTTACAACTACATATTCAAGTCTTGAAAAACTTATATCTTCTAAATAAGCCCAACAAACAAATCCAATAACCTTATTTCTTTCATTTAAAACACAGGCTAATTTATATTCATTGTTTAAAAGTTCCTCCATTTTTTTCTTATTACCATTCCACCTAAAAGCTTTATCTAGTAATTTAAAACTTTCATCTATAATTTTTTTATTACTTTTATCAATTGAATTTATTTTCCATTGAGATTCTTCTTTTTTAACCCCATTAATATCATAACGCATTTCTCTTGACGTTCTTCTATACTTCCATCCCAATTCTGAGTAGCATTGATCTAATACAACATTTTTATGGGATACTACCGCTTCTAGAGTATTAAATATCTCCATTTTATTATCTAATACCAGATTTATTATTATATTAAGACCTTCTTTAAAGTGAAATTCTTCATTCACAATAGGACCAATAATATATCCATCTCCTTCATTAGGAGTATATAAGTAACCACTTATCCCAATAGGTTTATCTTCATAAAATATAATATATATACTTTTTTCCAATGTATTTTCATACATTTCAACTTCTGCTAACAATTCTTTCATATTATCACACTTAGGGTAACCCAGTTCATATTCTCTATTGACTCTTGAATGCTCTAGCATCTTCTCTACAAAATATTGATCATCCTTTGAAAAAGGTTTTAAACTAAACATTTTCTTTCTCATAACAAATTTCTCCTTATCCCTTGTTATTTATTTTTTAATCTTATAAATATATCTATTATATTTAAACATATTTCAATATATATTCTTAAAACTCCTCCTAAACTATTTAATAATTTATTTAATTATAAATCAAACTTAGATTCTTTTAAGTTTTGTCTAATACCATATTCTAGCTTGTCAAGCTCATCTTTTTTAAATTTATTATATGCATAAGCTTGCCCTAGATTATAAATATTTTTCAACTTAAAACTTTCAAGATTTTCTTTACTATTTTTCATTAAAAACAGAGTTTCTTTTTCTTTATACCATTCTATAATTTCTTCCTCAGTAGGCTCTTTATAAGTATTATAATGAATAATAGCTTCCTTTGGTAGCCTATCAGAAAGCTTTCCATTATTATTAGGATATCCTAAACATATCATTCCTGCTGGAAAAGTATATTCTGGATTATTAATAACATTTTTTACATTTATAGAGGTTATATCTCCATAATAATATGCACCAAGTCCTAAACTTTCAGCAGCTATAACAATATTCTGTAATGCAATTAATGCATCCCAAATAGCAATATAAAAACCTTGCAAACTATTCACCCAACAATTATCTACTACTTTATCTACTTTAAACCATTTGCTAGTTCTAAATTGATCTGCTAATGCAATAATTACCAAAGGAGTATTATAAACACCTAACTGATTAAGTTTATTCTTATCATTAATAACAACAAAAGAATAAGATTGTAAATTTCCACCTGTAGCCGCCCTTATACCAGCATCAATAATTTCTTCAATGATGTTATCTTCAACTTTCTTATCTAAAAAGCTTCTGATAGATTTATGGTTTTTTAAGTTTTCAATTACAGCATTACTCATTTTACCACCCCTTTAACAATATTAACTAAATATACTCCAAATACTTCATAATTAACAGACTGTTATTTATTTCCTTTTTATGGTATAATTATTATATAGAATAAATATCAATTATAGCTTTTTTAAATATAACAGGCAGTCTATTAAAGACTACCTGTTTTTACATTTCTATAATCTAATTTAGCATTATTATATCTATTTTCCTTATCACTTTTTGTTTAACTTAACATTATTCTAATATAAAAATTTATATATAATGAGAATTTAATTCTATATTTCACGAAACATATAAATTTAAGGAGGATTTGAAATGTTTAAAGATAAAAGCGATAACAAAAGATTTGAAGTCATTTATAAAGAAGATAATGTCTCTGGTTGTAAAATACTTGTAGACAAAGAAACAGGAGTTCATTATTTATTTAGTTGGACTGGATACGTAGGTGGAATAACTCCACTCTTAGATCAAAATGGTAAACCAATTGTTTCTCCAATTAACAAATAACCCCTCCCTAAAAGGTGACAGTTATTAAATACTAAAAGATATATCATATTTTAGTATATTACTGTAATTTTCTTTAAATTTAATAACTGTCACTAATAAAATAGGGTATTTTAAATAGTTAACAGTAACCAACTATATATAATACCTAATTAAAAGTTTCAATATCATATTTTTTGAAATAGCTTGTACAATTTTTAATAAAAAATATCAGTCTTAAATTTTTAACCTATTTTTTCTGTGAAAGTTTTAATTTTAATTTTTTTGTATATATATTTTAAATTTTAATTTTCAAACTATCCTATGAAATTTTCAAAAATCATTTTATAATGGCTATTATTTATAACTAGTTTTATAGCTCTATTTCCTAATTGAGATATCCTACTAACACTTAAACTCCCAAGATTCATAGCTACATCCTTGCATTTTTTTCCACAAAATGCTGTTGCAAGTAATGTTACCATAGCTCTAGCGTTTTGATTGTAACTTCTATTTCTTATAAATATTTCATTAGACTGTATATTTTCTTTTTTAGCTACAAAATTTACTACATCTTCTATTTTGTAATCTGATTTTAATATCCCCTTTTCATTAATATATTTTTCTTTTTTACTCTTAATTCTTAAATCTACTTTTTTCAAATTATCTACATGTTCTTCCATAGTATATTCAAATAATTTGGCATATTCCTTTCTTGCTTTCTTTTTATTTTTATCTAGAAATTCTAATATCCTTTCTTCATCCAAAACCCCGAAAAGGTCTTCTTCTCCTAAATAAGTTGACATACTTGAAAATAAATATTCTTGTGGACATTCTCTAAAGCCTGGTAAATCTTTTGCATTTCTATGAATATATAAGGATACTGCCAATAAATACCTATCATTGTCTATTATTTCACTTTTGAACCTACCTTTACATAAACGTGAATCTAATTCATATTTCTTATTATAGAACTTAACATATCTTAAATTTAAACTTTTCATTATTACAGAAATATCTTGATCTTGACAATCTATAAGTAAATGAGCATGATTGTCCATTAAACAATATGCGTATAACTTAAATGGATATTTCGTTTGGCTTTCTTTTAACTTAATCATAAAAGTTGCTTTATCTACATCTGATTTAAAAAGCAATCTATCTTTAACACTTTTTATAATTATATGATATATTGCATATTTTTCTTTTTTTCTTGGCTGAGTTGGCACTTTAATACACTCCTTAATTTTTATGCTTTTATTTTGATACTTGACACATTGAACTTTTATATTCACTTTTCTTATCTATAACACCTAACTCTTATGAATGTATAAAATAAATCCGCAAATTTTATTTTTCTTATTATGGTGACAGTTATTAAATTTCTAAAACAACTTTTATAAACATATATTATCATTTAAATATTTAATGACTTTTACTTAATTTAATATAATTTTTGAGAAATTTATGAAATACGCCTCGAAGAAGGGGTTTTATTTTAACCCCTTCAGCTGTTTACTTTTTCAATTCTTTGAGTATATCATTATAATTATTCAAAGCTTGATCAAGTTTTTGGCTTGCTGCAATGACTTCTGGATGTAGTAGGTCAGATTTCTCATTAATTAAATCTTGAAGTTCTTGTCTCATAACCAAAATAATTTTTTGCATATCTTCAATTTTTCCCAAAATAATCCCCCCTTCATTATAATCATATAATAAAGGAGGGATTATTTTGAAATTTAATAACTGTCACTTATATACGTCTCAAATCGATACAGTACGTATCATAGTCCTCTTTAAATATATATCCTAATTTTTTAGCCAATGCTACTGAGGGTAAATTTGCTGCATCCCAACTAGGATATTTATTTCTACTTAAACAATCTAAAATCAATGACGCACAAACTATTGTAGCAAACCCTCTTCTTACATAATCAGGATGAGTATCAACTTCAATTTCTATACCATCATCATAAACACTGTAAGAAGATGCAACTGACACTATTTTATCATGATGTAAAATACAATATCCTATTCCCTTTTTTATATAGTCCTCTATAGAACTATACTGACTTGTTATATCCAGCGAAAGATCTTGTAATGATTTAGAATACGCTAAATATGAATCTATTTTTTTTAATTCATATCCATCGGGAATCTTTTTTAAAAACTTTTTAAGCCTTTCTTCTTCTAAATACTTGCTACTTTTCTCAAAAGAATATCTTTTAACTTTCTCTACTCGTCCCTTATGAACCTCTTCTATGCGCTTTTTCCATTCGTTACTCTTTACAATTACTAAGCTATATTTAGGCAAGTTATATAACATTTCTTCTGCCACATCAGAACTTGCATCCCCTGCAAAGAACACAAAAACTCCAACTATAATTTGTACCACTTTAGGATTTTTTATATCATCAACCCATGCTTTTCCCATATGGCCTTGTAAACATGATAAAATCATAGTATCATCCATGCCATCAAACATATGAAACAAACCTTTTTTCAAATCACTATCAGCTTCATAAAACATCTTAAATCCCCCTGTTAATATACCGTGTATAAACTAAATTATTAGCTTTATTTACAAATTCTTCTGGTTCCCAATATCTTTTATCATTTAAATATAAAATTTTTTCTTGAATATTGGGTTCTATTTTAACCTTTGATTTTACAATGTTTACATCTTCTTTTGATGAAAATATTATTGCTTTTATATAATTTATGTGTAACTCCTTAAATATTCTAAAATCGTGTAGTCCATCAAAACATTTATCCCTTATATTGCTCAAATTTTTAAAATCAAAATACATTCTTACACCTGGTTTATATCTTAATTTTATATTATCATTAATTTTTTCAAACTGCCTTGAAGCAACAACGATTTCTGATGCTATACTTTCACAATTACAAAAGTCTATATAATCATAAAAGTCCGTTGGTTCATTTAACTGAAATCTCACAGTATTAATTTTTTTACCTCTATTTATTAATTGATTATAACTTAAAATTTTATTATCTTTTAATATTTCTATAAAGCTTTCAATAGTTGTAGAATGACATAAAAATTTATACTTATTCAAATCTAATTTAGGTTCGTCAAAATTATTTTTTAATTCGCAAAATAACTTAAATGCAAATTCATAATCCTCCGCCCATATAATTGCTTTTCTATTATATTTATTCTCATAAGTAACACAATTAAACAAATTAAAATAATCACCTATAATCCCTAAACACCATATACCATTTTTGGCTCTACCACTAAATTTATAATTTTTATTTAAACAAATTAATGTATCAAATCCTTCTTTTTTCCCTATTTTTTCTGCTATAAATTTACTTTGTGGCCAACTTTCTTTTTTAAAGATATATATTTCCATATACTAAAATCTTAATTACATTCTATTAATTTTTTTATTTCAGTAATTATAACATCTGGTCTAGTTTCATTTATGCAGTGATTGCTATTTTCTATAACTTTCAATTCACTTTTATTAGATAAATTTTTTAGCCCATCTACTAAACTCCCCCATAAAGCTTCAATCTGCTCTGCTTCTAGTTTAGGAATACCTTCTTTAATCATTTCATTAATTGAATAATTACTATCTCTTTTAAGTATTACTGTAAAAACATTAGGAAACTCACCATCATTTTTCATATTAATTATATTTTCTCTTATATCTACAAGCTCTGAAAGTTGATTTTCATATATTTGTGGTCTTATATCAAATTCTAAAATTTCCTTTTGAATATCCTTGGGTAGATTAAGCTGTTTACCTGCCAACTTTGGTTTTATTTCATCTCTTAATTGGTCTTTAGTATATTTAGAGTACCTTGTCCATAAATTTAAATATACCTTATCTGAACCTGTTTTGTTTGACACTGGAAGCTCTAATTTATCAAATTGCTTACCACCATAAATTGATGCTGACTCAACAAGTAACATACTTTCTACTTTTTCTGGATATAATCTTGCAAAATGCTGAACACATGCACCACCATATGAATGTCCTACTAATATAATTTTTCCCTCTATACTTAAGTCATTTATTATACTATATGCATCCATAGCTGCTATTTTAGTGTTACTCCTATTGCTATGAAGCTCGCTATTTCCAACACCTGCTCTGTGAACAACAATAACTGTTGCAATTTTTGATACTTCATTTATAATATCTAACCAATGATGAAACCCACTTCCCATGCCTGGCATAATTAATATAGTTTTTTTGCCATTACCTTTAATAAAACATTCAATTTTTCTTCCATTTATATTTATAAATCTTCTCATAAATCATCATCTCTTTTAAATTTTATTTTAATGATTTGTTTCATTAATAATACTATAAATTTCCCTATCTTCAAATTTTTCAGTCCATATATTGTATATAGAATCTTTCTTTACTCCTTCTTTTCTAAAACCAAGTTTTAAACTTAAGTTTATAGATGCAATGTTATTAGGATGTATATTAGCTTCTATTCTATTCTATGCAATCCTATTTCATTAAACCCATAATCAATAACTACTTTTCCAACTTCACTCATAATTTTCTTATCCCAATAATTCTTATTTAACATATATCCTATATCAGCCTTAAAATTTACTTTATCAAAGCTATGTAATGTTATAAAACCTATAATATTATCATTACCTTTATTAGTAATTCCCCAGCGGATAATTTTCTTATTTTTATATGCAGATTTAAAAAAATTTGCTGCTTTCTTAGCTTCTTCTAAACTCATCATTGGCTTCATTTGTTGATATCTTACAGCATCATCATTAGAATAAATTTCATAAAACTCCTTATAGTCATTAAATTTAATTTCTCTAAGAATAAATTTTTCTGTATCTAATTTAGGAAACTTATCCTTAAAAATATCTACTTTTTTCACCCAAATCACATCCTTAGTTAACTCTACTTAATAACTAACCTAAGTTAAATATATATTATTTTATTAAACTCATCTTTTACCATTTTAGCTATATTTAATACTCTATTAATCTGAGTATCAGTCTTTAAATTTTCTCTAGCATATTTCATTATTTCTCTAATTGCCGGCAATGAATTATCAAACTTTTCATCTATCCACTTGTATCTTGGAAATAACCATACATGAAAATGCTTTGACCTTTCTTCTTGTATTATAGTTACATCTGTAAGGCTGTCTATTTTTTCTAGAATACTTCTACTCTTATATATAAGCTCTGACAACTCTACCATTTCATTCATTCTCAATTCACTTATAGATCTAATGTGTTTTTTACTCACTATAACTAAAAAACCTTCAATAGGCACCTCTAAATCTTGTTGAATGATAAAATTTTCTGTTTCATAAATTATCCCACCTGGTATTTCCATTTCCTTATTAGAAATTGAACATCCTATGCACTCAGCTTCACAATTATTGTTTAAAATATCTTTAACCATAAACCTGTGCTCTCCCATGTCTTATATACTTATATTTTATTTAATTTACACCAACTAATTTCTGTGTTATATTCTAAAGTTACTTTGTCATTTTCACTATATTTATTAAATAATTCCTTTAATTCAACCATCATGCTTTCAAATTTCGGATTCTCTTCACTAGGCATATATGAATATGAACAAATTAATCCCTTTAACCCTTCAAAATCCACTTCTTGTCTATTTATTAAGTTGTTCTTGTGTATAATTTCATCCTTAAAAAATTCAACTTTAGAATCTTTTATAGATTCTTTAATATATTTCTCCCCATATTTTTCTGTAAAATTTAAAAATTCACTCATAAATTCATCGGATTTTTTTGGTATATTATATAAAATTACAATTGAGCCATTCGGCTTTAATATTCTTTCAAATTCTTTTCTTGTCTCCATGGTTTCAAACCAATGAAATGCTTGTCCCACAGTAATGACATCTACTGATTTTTCCTTTAGATTTGTATCCTCAGCACCACCATTAATAGAGTGAAAATCATTGTATTCTCCAAGGGATTTTTCAGCTACTAATCTCATATTCTCATTAGGTTCGACGGCATAAACTTTATTTTTATTCTCTAAAAAAACTTTACTTAGAATTCCTGTGCCTGATCCTATATCTGCAATTATACTCCCCTTACTTAGTCCGATAGTTTCTTCTAAATACTGTATTATTTCTCTAGGATATGTTGGTCTATATTTCCCATAATTTTCTGCGCGATTATTAAATCTATTCTTTGGATTAAGTTCTTTTAAACTCATATAAAATTCACCTTCCAATTCTTTCATAATAAAATTCATTGTATTATTTTAAATATTCTTCAATATCACAACATTCTTTAATATTACAATATTCTTTAATGAAATATCTTTGATTCTATATTCCTATTACAGTATAATTATTAATAAATTGTTAAACATCCTTATTATTTTGCTAAGTTTAAAATAATTATATTTATATTTTAAATTCTTATTTTATTTGACATTTTAATTTATAATTTATTACTACATTAGAAAATATACATATCATGTTTTCTTATATAGTGATTTCACCTAATTTTTTAATGGTAGTAAAAATTCTACAGTTGCACCACCATTAGCATTGTTATATGCATGAATTTTACCGTTGTGTTTTTCAACAATAAGTTTGCATATATAAAGTCCTAATCCAGAACTACTTTTATAGGCTATATCTTCATTGCCTTTATAAAATTTATTAAAAATAATATCTGTTTCATTTGTAAAACCTTTACCAGTATCTGAAACTCTAAATAAGAGTGAATTATCTTTTAAAAAACTTTCAAGCAATATTTCATCATTTTCTTTTGTATGTTTTAGCGCATTTGATATAATATTTGAAAGAGTTTCTTCTATTCTAAAGGCATCAAAAAAGCAACTGTCTGTACCTTTGAATGAATGGGAAATTACAAAATTTACTTTTTTTTCATCACAAAGATAAGAAATGTTTTCTTTAATACATGAAATAAACTCTTCTACGTTCACATTTTGCATATTCAAAGATAAGTTTGGTCTTTCTAAATCCCATACTTCATTTAACTGATTTATTAGTACTCTTACTATATCAGCATTGTTTAGTAAAATTTTAATATATGACTCTTTTTCTTTTTCTGATATATTATTATAGTTACCTGAAAGTAATTCCAAATGCCCATGTATAATAGTTATTGGAGTTTTTATATCGTGAGTAAGAGCTAAAATCATATCTTTTCTTTGTTGTGTCATTAACCATTGTGTTTTTAGCGAATCCTCTAAAGCCAATCTCATTTCCTCAAAAGCTAATAAAACATCACCTATTTCATTTTCATAAGACAAGTCTGTTGTAAAATCTAGGCGTCCATTTTTAATTTCATCACTCATTATAATTAATTTTCTAAAGCTCTTCTCAAAACCAAATGAAAACAATAATGAGAAACTAACTGTGACTATAATATTAATTAAAAATATTGCAATAATAGAAAATAAACTAAAAAAAAGTTCACAACCTATTTTTTGAATAAAGTTGTCAATAACAGTAGTTTCTACAATAGGATTACTTATATATTTTTGGACAAAACCACCTTTTAATTCGTTATTAAAAATTAATGGAGTAAAAACAATCATATAAGTTTTTTTATCAATCTTATTATACTTTTTTACAGAATATCTGTTAGATTTAATAGAAATTTCTTCAGGCAGCTCACTAGAATTTGAAGAATATAAAACATCCTTATTTTTTAACAGTACCCAATAATTAAAATTTTTTTCCTTTGTCTGTTTATCTATTTCCATTTTAAAATTCTCATCAAAAATCTTATCTATATTTCTTGTTGCATACATTTCATTTGAACATGCCAATTTTTTATTATAACTTATAAATAACACTGAACAAATGACAATACTAGAAATAATAATTGATACTATAGTAGTAAAAATAAAGAACAATATAAATTGGGTTTTTATCTTTAGTTTTTTATTTATGTATTTGAAGACTCCCATTTGTATCCTATCCCCCATACAGTCTTTATATAATTTTTAGATATATTATTTAATTTAAATTTACCTCTTATTCTTTTTATATGTTCAGTTACAGTGTTAAGATCACTTTCACTGTCATATCCCCATATAATTTCAAATATTTGTTCTTTAGAAAATACTTGTCCCGGATGAGTGCATAAAAGTTCAATAATTTCATATTCTTTTTTAGCAAAATCTATTATATTTTCATTTTGTTTAACAGACTTTGATATTAAGTTAACTGATATATTATCAAAATCTAATTTAGTTCTTTCTTTTTTTATTAAATTTTTGCAGGTTCTTTTAAAATGAACATTTATTCTTAAAATAAGTTCTTTTAAAGAAAAAGGTTTTACTATATAATCATCACCACCAACTAAAAAACCTTTAACTCGTTCTTCTTCAAGTCCTCTAGCAGTTAAAAAAATAATAGGACAATTAACATTTTTTCTAATTTGTTTGCAAATATCAAACCCATTTAAATCTGGAAGCATTACATCAAGTAAAATTATATCTAAATCTTCCCTTATTTTTTCTAAAGCTTCATATCCTCTTATAGCAAAATCAACTTCAAAACCTTCAAATTCTAACGCAGGTTTTATAAAAGAAATAATTTCTTCGTTATCATCTATAATGAGTATCTTTTTATTCATTAACAATAATCACCTCTTATTCTATACCTTTTAACATTAAACATAAAAAACTTTAATATATAAAATTTCTAAGTGTAACTTATCTAAATTAGTCTACTTTTATTCCAAATATATACATAATGGTATATCTTTACTATGTTTATTGCAAGTATAAACTCTTAACTTATTTAGTTGTATTTAATTAAATGATAGATTTGAAATATATTTTACAAATTTGATTTATTATTTTATTTCACATGTTAAAGTTTATAAAAAGTTTATTTTCATCTGTTTATATAATAATAGATTCTTCCTATATTTAGTTAAAACAAACTAAATATAGGCGTGAAAATATATTAACATAGGGAGTTGAAATAAATGGATAATAAAAAAATTGAAATTAAAAATGTAAGTAAAACTTTTAGAAAAAGAAGAGTAATTAAAAATGCTTCATTTGAAATTTTAAGTTCAGATATTTGTGGCTTTATAGGGCCTAATGGTGCTGGTAAAACCACACTAATGAAAATGATAACAGGATTAATTAGTCCCGATACAGGAAAAATATTTGTAAATGGTGTGGATGTAACTAAAGATAGAGAAAAAGCTTTATTTGGAATAGGTGCTGTTTTAGAAATTCCAGTATTTTTTGATTATATGTCAGGACGAAAAAACCTTCAAAACTTAGCTAGACTTAATTATGGTATGACTAGAAAAGAGCAACTTGAAAAAGTAGAAGAGGTATTAGAAATTGTAGGGCTTAAAACTAAAGATGATGATAGAGGCGATGATAAAGTAAAAACGTACTCTTTGGGAATGAAGCAAAGACTAGGACTTGCTCAAACATTACTTAATAATCCATCAATAGTAATACTAGATGAGCCAACTAATGGACTTGATCCTTTAGGTATGAAAGAACTAAGAAATTTAATATTAAAACTTAGAAATGAAAAGGGAATTACTTTTTTAATATCAAGTCACCATTTAGATGAGCTTCAAAAAATATGTAATAAATATGTGCTTATAAAAGATGGAGATATAAAGTGGAGTGGCAAATCAAATGCACTATTAGATTCTATAGGAGATACTAGAACATTAGAAGATGTTTTTATGGAATCGATGCGCTAAATCTGTTAAAAAGCTATGAGGTGAATTTAATGTTTAAAAATATTTTTATTTATGAACTCGAAAAATTTTGGTTGAAAAGGATTAATATACTCTGCTTTATTAGTATACCAATAGTTGTATTAATATCATTAAAATTTGCATTAGAAACTAATATTAATGCAAATTTTACAGAAGTAATATTTAGTTCTAATATGAATTTTCATATATCAAGTCTTCAGGAAATGTTATTAACTGCCTTTAATCTAATTATAATAATTTTTTTCATATTGAGTTTTAATGAAGAATATAGAAAAGGAAATTTAAGGTTAGCTTTTTCAAGAGCAATTTCTATAAAAAAGCTGTATATAGCTAAAGTTTTAGTATTAGCTTTAAATATATTTTTAATGCTTATAGTTCACTTTTTTATCGCTATTATTATAGCTAATATTTTTTTGCCTAAAGTTAGTGAGACGGCATTATTCTTAAAAGAAGGATTATATAGTTTTAGTAGTGTAGCTTTATATACTATTAAATATTATTTTTTAGCATATTTAACATTGATAGCATTTGGAAGTATGGTTCAATTTTTTTCTATAAAGTGCAAAACAATAACAAATGCATTAGGAGCCAGTATAGGTGTATTATTTATAAATATTATTTATATGGCAGTTATACTTAGTTTTTGTAATGAAACAAATATAGATAGCTATATGTCTATATCAACAATTTATACTCAATTTAATGGAGCTGCAAGTTTTGCTGCTGGAATTACAAATATTTTTCTAATTAGTATGATAATAATTATTTTAATTTTTCAAATTTTATCATATTTATCATTCATAAGTGAAGATTATTTAGAATAGAAAGGATGAAAAGTTATATGAGAGGATTAATTTTAGCTGAGTATGAAAGAATTTTTCAAAGAAAAAGTACTAAAATATTGTTTGGGATTTCAATCCTATTTCAAATTTTTAATTTTATGTTACTTCAAGTTCATTGGAAAAACAGTACAGTAATTTTAAAAAGAGGAGTAGAACTTCCCCTTGATAATCTTAATTATGCAGTTATGCAATTACTAGATTTTAATGTTATTTTAATATTCATTATATTGCCATTATATTTTTCAGAATGTTTAAGTTTAGAACTTGATACAGGCGCTTATAAAATGATAGTATTAAGACCAATAAAAAAGTGGAAACTATTAGTATCTAAGTGGATAGCTATAGCAAGTACTTATGCATTAACTTTATTATGTGTTTATTTAACAAAGACTTTAATTGGATATATGTTTATGCCCAAGGTTAAATCCACAAAATATTTTATTTTAAATTCCTCTGTAGGAATAGGCGGTTCTATAATATACAACTTAAAATATTATTTAATAATATTTTTAATACATTTATCATTACTTGGTATAACTTCATTAATAAGTACTGTAGTAAAAAAACCTATTTTAACATTTTTAGGAAGTATTACTTTTATACTTACCTCAATATATTTATTTAAACCAATGTTTGATATATTTTTTAAAACAACTGAAATTGGATACTATATTTTGGCAGGCTCCTATAATTTTAATAATATATATATTGTTTTACTCATTACTTTGTGTTGTTTAGGAACGTCTCTCTTTATTTGGAATAAAAGAATAGGTAAAATGGTATAATTCACAATTAAATTTAAAACACCAAGTAATAATGTAAAAAGTAACATTTTATCATTATGTACTCGGTGTTTATATTGTTTTTGTGTTTTTAATAATCTTCAATATAATATTATAAATAAACAGTATTTCAAATTTACTACTTCAACTTATTTTTATCACTTATATAAGCTGCATATTAATTAATTCGCTTCCCTTTAAAAAACCTAGCTTATAGTATAAATCTTCTGCCTTATTCCCTATATCTACATACAATCTAATAGCTGAATATTCTTCATTTAACACAGTAAGTGCCTTCTTTATCATATTAGTACCAATTCCTCTACCTGAGTAACCTGGTTTCACAGCAATTTGAGAAATTAATGGCCACTCTTTCCAAATAGATATATAACAAAGCCCTACTAAATCTTTAGTATGTTTATCATATACAAGTGTTGATGCTTTATTTAAAATACCTTTTCCTAAATTATCATCAAAATACTCTTTAACCCATGAAGTATACTCCTCTAAACTATAATTAAAATTTAATCCTTCATTATTTTCAAATGCTTCATATAAAACTTTTCCCATTTCCAATTCATTTTCTTTATTAGGTGAACAAACATAAAAATCATTTTCCCAAGTAATATCAAAGACTTCCGTTGGTCGTATCATCCAACGTCCACTCTCAACTCTTACAAATCCTATACTTTCATAAGATTCAATTTGATGTAGATTAACTACAGAAGCTTCAATAGGTTTAGATATATCTGACCACTCAACTAAAACTTTTTTAAGCTTTTTTAGTATGATACCTTCATCTAAACAGGGTGGAATTAAAAATAACCCTTCTATAGAATTAGGTTCAATAATAACCCCACCAACTTTTTTATCATCCTTTATTATCCAAAAACAATTATCATCTTTATCAATAATTGAACAAACATTATCATAACTTTTTTCAAATGAATTATTTATATAATAAATTCCATAATATTTAGAAAACACTTGATTTTCTGCTCTTGCAAGGGTATATCCTTCTTCTAAATCATATTTAAATATTTCTTTTAAATATGTCATGTACACTCACCGCCTTATATATCATATTAACTTTTCTTCTATATCAAGTATCCATTCCCTTATACATTTTATAATATATTTTATACTTTCCTCTTCAAAGGGATTTTTTAGATTCCCTAATTTAATAATTTCTAAAAATGATTTACTTCCACCAGCTTCACATACTTTCATGTAGTCATTCCAAGCTTCTTTACTATTTAATTTAGATTTGCACCAAAAATTAAATGCTACTATTTGTGCCAATCCATAATCGATATAATAAAATGGATCTACAAAAATATGAGCTTGTCTTAGCCAGTATCCACCTTTATTTAAAAAATCATTTTCCCCATAATCTCTATATGGAATATACTTCATCTCAAGCTTTCTCCAAATTTTATTACGTTCTTCATATGTAGCCTCTGGTTTTTCATATACAAAATGTTGAAATTCATCTACTATAACAATATAAGTTAATAAATATAATTGAGTAACCATATGATAAAACTTATATTTTTCCATATCTTTATCAAAAAATTCTTCTATCCATGGTTCTATTAAAAATTCCATGCTCATAGAACATATTTCTGCAACATCTTCAGATGGAATTATATATTCTGGTATATCATAATCTTTACATAAATATAATTGAAATGCATGTCCCAATTCATGAATAATTGAATTTAAATCCTCTGTAACTCCGTTATACACTAAAAATACGAATGGAGATTTATATCTAAAAATATACTCACAAAATGCAAAAGATTCCTTATTTTCTCGTCTTTCAATGTCAATAAGATTATTTTCAAGTATATATTTAAAAAACTTTCTCGTTTCATCTGATATTTCTTCATACACCTTTTGTAATTTTTTTATAATATCTTTTTCTTTTATATTTAATTGAGAATTTCCATTTTTAAATTGTATAATCTCATCATAATATTTTAATTTATCTACACCAATTCTTTTTCCCTGACGCTTTGCAAGTTCCTTATTTAATGGAACAACATACTCTAGTATTTGTTTTCTAAAGTTAGATACCATATTTTTATCATAACCCACTCTTTTCATACGTGCATATCCCATATCAATAAAATTTTCATATCCCATTTTTAAAGCCATTTTATTTCTTACTTTTACAAGTTTATCAAACAAATTTTGTATCTCATTTTCATTTTCTATATATATTTCTGTTTGAGCTTCATATCCACTTTTTCTTATTTCTCTTAAATCAGAGTTTATATATTCATTGAACTCATATATTCCAATAAATTTTCCATCAAATTTTTTTCTACTTTTTAATTTGTTAAATAGCTCAAAATAATCAACCATAATCTTATTTTCTTCTTGTAATTCTTCTATTATTTCATCACAAACACATTTCATCTTCATTCTTGCCAAATCAAAAAGTTGATTCCCATATCTACACTTAATCATTTTTTTAAATTTCGAACTATCTAAAGCCTTATAATATTCGCAAATTAATCCATCCATAATAGGTTCAGCATCTGCATAATACTCCATTTCTTTACTATAAAACTCGTTATCTACGCCTAAACATTTTCTTAATTCACAAATAACTTTCATAGATATAAATTCATTTCTAATTTCATTAATTTCATCTATTACATAACATTGATTTTCATAAGAATCACTATTTCTAAAATCCTCTATTAACTTAAAAACTTTTCTTTTAGCTTCTTCTATATCCACCCTTTTATATTCAAAATCT